>JAFARV010000304.1 GCA_019245255.1 Acidobacteriaceae bacterium
TCTCTCGCGCATGGCCGCAGCCTTCGGAGCCGATCTGCAGCTATGCTCGCTCGGCAACAAAACGATGCGAACTCGTGCAGGCCACCTTTATATACCAGAAGAGCTGAAAGATGTGGTGACCGCCGCACTGGGCTTCGATGAGCGTCCGGTGGCAACGGTGAATCGAAGCTTCCGGCCGCACGCGGCGGAACAGCCGGTCAGCTATACGCCACGGCAACTTACTCAAATTTATAACTTCCCGCCGAACACCGGAGCAGGTCAGACCATCGCTCTGATCGAACTCGACGGCGGATTTCGCAACTCCGATCTGACACAGTATTGGAATCTACTCGGCGTCGATCCGGTATCTACGTCGGCGATTTCAGTTGACGGCGCCGTGAATGCGCCAACGGGCGATCCCGATGGTCCGGACGGCGAAGTGGTGCTGGACATCGAGGTAGCCGGCGGTGTGGCGCCGCACGCGCGCATCGCTGTGTACTTCGCTCCGAATACGGATCAGGGCTTTTTGAATGCGATCAACGCCGCGATCCACGATAACGAGCGGAAACCGTCGGTGATCTCCATTAGCTGGGGTTCACCCGAAAATGGCTGGACTCCGCAAGCGATGAACGCGTTCAATGCCGCGTTTCACGACGCAGCCATCCTGGGCATCACAGTTTGCGCCGCTTCAGGTGATAACGGTTCGAGCGATGGCGCCGAAGACGGGGGCAAGCATGTCGACTTCCCTGCCTCGAGCCCATGGGTTCTTGCGTGCGGCGGTACTCGCCTGATCGCTGCCGATGGCAAAATCGAATCCGAAACCGTCTGGAACGACGGAACCAATGGAGGCGCCACGGGCGGCGGTATTAGCGCGCACTTCTCCCGCCCCGGTTATCAATCCCACATCGCCGTTTCCAAGCGCGGTGTGCCGGACATCGCAGGCGTTGCCGATCCAGAAACCGGATATACCGTCCTGGTCGACGGACTGCAATCGACCATTGGCGGCACCAGCGCAGTCGCGCCTCTGTGGGCGGGCTTAATTGCGCTGTGCAATGAGAAGCTCGGGCGCAATCTCGGCTGGATCCATCCGATTCTCTACGGAACCGCGACTCAGCACAAAGCGCTCCACGACATTGTCTCCGGAACGAATGGAGCGTACAAAGCTTCGATCGGCTGGGACGCTTGTACCGGGTTGGGAACTCCGGACGGGCAAGCGCTTGTGGCTGTGTTTGAGCAGGAGTTTAAAAAGTAATTTTTTCGGCGAGCGCCTTAAGGGCGCTCGCCTGCTTTCTGATCGGCCATCCGGAGCTCTTCCAGAATCTCCTCCACGGCCTGCCTCGGCTCCTTCGCTCGCGTCACTTGGCGCCCGATCACGAGATAATCCGCTCCGTTCTGCACAGCTTCGGCGGGTGTGGCAACACGCTTTTGATCTCCCGGCGCCGCGCCTCCCGAACGAACGCCGGGAGTTACCACCTTCAGCTTCGACCCGCCAACCTGCCGGACTCGCCTGACCTCGAGTGCAGAACAAACCACTCCGTCCATCCCGGCCTCAACCGCTTTGCGTACCCGGAGCTCGACCAGATCCGGTACCGGCACCGGATAACCCAGATCCGCCAGGTCCTCCTGGTCGAAGCTTGTCAAGACTGTTACCGCAAGCAATCGCGTTTTGCTTTCGCCCCGCCCTTCCGCCGCGCCCAGCATTACCGTCCTGCTGCCGTGGACGGTCAAAAAATGAATGGCTTCGTTCCTACAAATTTCACGGGTCGCGCGCTTGACGGTCTCGCCGATGTCATAGAGCTTCAGGTCGAGGAACACTCGCTTGCCGACCGCGCCCAGGTGCCGTACGACCTCCATCCCTGCGACCGCATACAGCTCTATCCCGACCTTATAGAAATCCGCAGCCGGCCCAATGTTCTTAACTAGTTGCAGCGCGTCGCCGAGGCTATCGACATCCAAAGCGATGATCAACGGGTTCGTTCGGTAATCCACTAAACCACCAGTTAAAGTACCAGAATTGGCTTCGTTCGGTAATCGAGTATGCGCCCGATGCGATACGCCTCAGGGCGCTCTTCCATAATCGCTTCCGCTTCCTTCTCAGACAGGGAGACCAGCAGCCCGCCCGAGGTCTGCGGGTCGTACAGCAACGCCTCGAGTTCATTCGGTAACGCAGCCCGCATCGCAACGCAGCTTTCGACGAACTCCCGATTGTTTTTCAATCCACCCGAGTGCGCACCCGCCCGGGAGTATTCGAGCGCCCCGGGCAATAGCCGTACGGCTTGGGAATCAATTTCGAGCGTCACTCCGCTCGCCAACGCCATTTCCCGCGCGTGACCGAGCAAGCCGAAGCCCGTGACGTCCGTACAGGCGTGGACCTCGCGGCGGAGCAGCGCATCGCACATCTCTCGGTTTAGCGTGAGCATCTGTTTGATCGCCGTGTCCATGTGTCCGTCCTGTACAAGTCCCTTTTTGAGCGCGGTCGAGATCACACCGGTGCCGATTCGTTTAGTAAACAGCAGCACATCACCAGGTTGGGCGCCGCCATTGGTCCAGACTCGCTCCGGATTGATCAGCCCTGTGACGGCATAACCGAATTTGACTTCGTCTTCGGAGATGCTATGGCCGCCGAGAATGACGCACCCGGCCTCATGAATCTTGTCCGCGCCGCCGCGCAAAATGGCTTCGAGATCCGCGATATCGCCTTTCGCCGGAAACACGACCAGCGACAAGGCGCTAACCGGCCGTCCGCCCATGGCGTACACATCGCTTAAGGCATTCGCAGCCGCGATCGCGCCGAAGGTGTACGGATCGTCGACAATGGGCGTGAAAAAGTCGACTGTCTGCACCATCGCGAGCGGCTTTCCGGCATCTTGGGTCAGATCGTAAATGCCCGCGTCGTCGGCTTTGTCATAACCGACCAGTACGCGTTCATTGGTTACTCGCGGAACGGTCTTAAGGGCGCGATCCAGAATGCTGGGGCTGAGCTTGGACGCGCACCCGCCCGCTTTAACGTTTTGAGTGAGTTTTGCCGGCACTAGACTCCAGTGTAAGTAGCAGGCGCGACGGTCTCCTCTGCGAAGCGCCACTCGCGCCAGGCGTCGAGAAGAGGGAAATACAGTCCCAGAGAGATTGGACCCGTCGTGAGCCGCGCAAGTAGGGCGGCGTAGTTATCCAGTTGCGCCCGGTACCGCTCTTCTTCCTTATTTAAGAACTCTTCGAGATCGGCTCCTTCGTGTTCGCTGGTCTTGTAGTCGATGACCCACAGCGGCCCATCGGCATCGCGAAACGCGCGATCGACCGTGCCGCTGATAAGCTTATCGCCGACTCGCCCGCCGATTGCCCACTCGGAATGCGATACCGGATGACTGGCTAGAATCCAACGGCCGCGATCGCTGAGAATGGTGGTCGACAGAGCGCGCAGGACTTTCTGTGTCGCAAAGGTTCCCTCTGAGGCTGCGACGCCGAGACGCAGCAACTCAGAGGAGACCAGCGGCCCTATCGCGCTCAATCGCGCTTCCGTCCACGACGCAAGTCCTTCTCGCGCCACGCGCTTCAGAAGGTCGTGGACCACCGTCCCAATGTGACGGCTGGTGTCGCTGACCCAATCGAAACTGATCTTCTTTGTCGAAGCGACAGCGCGGCGCAATTCGGGTTGCCAGCGGACAGAGCGCTCGAGTTTTGGAGCTTCCCAAGCGGACGGCAGGCGCCGCACAATATTGAACGGTTCGGACTCGGCTTCGGAAAACAACGATGCCTGATGCCACTCACGCCTTTTTCGACTAAGCTCCTTTTCGAACTGCGGCTTCACGCCTGGCCAGATGAATTTGAGCATCGTTCCATCTGCTACATCCGCGACTTCCGTACCGTTGTTCTTCGTACCGGCGTTGCCGAGCAGATAGAGCCGATTCTTGGCTCGGGTTACGGCGACGTAGAACAACCGCTTCAATTCATGCTGCTCTTTCTTCTTCACCTCGTCGCAAACATACTTGTATTTCTGGTCCTCAGCCGCTTTCTGCGGTTGCGCTGCGACAAGCAGAGTTGCGCGACCGTGTTCGTCGACCTGCTCAGTCCAAAGAAGCAGTTCGCGTTCAGAGGGTTTCGCTCTGCGCCCGAGCTGCGGAACGATCACGGTGTCGAACTCCAGTCCTTTCGCGCCATGGATGGTCATCACCTTAACGCAATCGGCGCCCGTCACCGGTTTTGCAAACAGAAACTCGAGCCGTTCATTCAACAGGCTGAAATCGCGGATGATGCCGCCCTGCTCGAATTCTTCGAGCAGGTCGAAATAGGTTTGCGCGTCCTCGCGGTGGCTGGCTTCGCGCAAGGCCGACGGGCCGCCGAGCGCAATCCATGTTCGCTCCACCAGGTCACGGAGCGGCATGCGGCCGATCGCTGACATCGCGCTTTCAAGAATCTCCTGAACACGCAACGCCCGGATGCGTCCGTCCACGGAGAGACCGTATATCTTCTCGGCGGTCGAGAGCAATTCAAAGATGGTGCGGCCTGGTTCGTGCTCTGCGAGCGACGAAAGATCGGCGAGCGTGAGTCCGCACCATGGCGCGCGTAAACATGCGAGCCACGACAACCTGTCGCCCACGTGCAAAATCGCCCGAGTGAGCGAGATGAGATCGAGGATGTGCTGCTCCTGCCGGAGCTGATCGATTTCGATCGCCTCATAGCGAATATCGGCCGTTCGCAGGGCGGGCAAAATCGCGCTCAGATGATTGCGGCTGCGGACAAGAATCGCGGCGTCGCCGTGTTTCAAGGCGTCCTTCGCCAGTTGCGCAACCTGCCGTGCTTCCTGTTCGCCCTTGTCATCGACAAACGGAATCAGCCGCGGTTCCATGCCGGTTTCAGGCCGGGTCGCTTGCGCATGCCGCAGTTTCACGCCTCCGTGCAGCGGATCGTCCTCATTCATAATCGGGGCAAATGTTTTTTGCGCCCAATCGACGATCTCGGGTGTCGATCGAAAATTCGAAACCAGCCGCAACCCCGTGAGCCGCACGGAACCCAATCGACTTTCCTTCCAGCAGTTCAGAAAAAACCCAACCTCCGCCTCACGAAAGCGGTAAATGCTTTGCATTGGATCGCCGACGAGAAACACGGTTCGGTTATCGCCTTCGGACCACTGCTCAGTAAGCGCCTTGATCAACGCATACTGCGAGACGGATGTGTCCTGAAATTCGTCGACGAGTAAGTGCTCGATCCTGTAGTCAAGCCAAAACAATAAGTCGCTCGGCGCCTCGGGAGTGCCGAGCGCGTCAATCGCTGCTCTGGTTATTTCTGTAAAATCGACTTCGCCCGCTTCGCGGAATACGTCTTTCAACGCCGCTTCAGCATGACAAAGCAGGTCGCAGAAGGCCTGCACGTCCTCGGACTCATGCGCTTGTTTTTTAAAGCTGCGCCATTGCTCGCGTTTCTCGAGCATCCGCGCCATCTGACTCTCGAGACGGTTCAAATCGTTGTCGAAGTGCAGAGCGACACGCCGGAACAGGTCCTTTTCCGTTTGGCTGCCTTCGGCCAGATCGCTGATCGTTTGCCGCGCCGCCAAGTGATACAGCTCGGCGGGATTCTCGATCACCCGCGGTGATCCGCCCAGACGCGAGATCACAGGCATGTGGCGAGTCAGCATGGCGCATAGAGAATCGATGGTTTGAATTTGCAGGCGCGATGTGTCGTTCGGAAGGTCCCATCCGTGTCTTGCATCGTTCTCGAGAACAGCTTGCG
>JAFARV010000324.1 GCA_019245255.1 Acidobacteriaceae bacterium
ATTCTGCTGGGAGGCCTCGGCGCGGCAACCGAAGACGAGTTCGGCGGTAGCCAATACGCCAAAATCATTCTCGATTCGCTTTGGGGGAAACCGCCAGCTCTGGACATGGAATATGAGAAACGCATCCAGGCGACGATTCGTGAGCTGGTTCGCGAGGGACTTGTGGAGTCTGCGCACGACCTGGGCGACGGCGGCCTTGCTATTGCATTGGCCGAGTCTTCATTCGGGCCGTGCGGTATCGGTGCCGACGTGCAACTCGATTCCGATTTGCGGCCTGAACTTCTGCTTTTCCACGAGGCGCCGTCCCGCATCCTGGTCTCTACGGCTGTTCCCGAAAGAATCTTTGAGGCGGCGGCAAAGAACAATGTCAAAGCGATGACGATCGGCGCTACACTTGAAGAAAGATTCGTCATCCGGAATCAGAGCCGTGTTTTGATCGATGCTCGCGTTGACGAGTTGAAGAAGCTCTGGCAAACCGGTCTGCTAAACCTCCTCCACGATCCCGTATTGGTATAAGAATGCACCCACTTGCGGTGGACGCCCTGGAGACCCACGAAGCTCACCAAAACGCGCTGCACAACCAGGGCAGCGACGAATGCGACAAGCTGCATGAAGAGTGCGGCGTGTTCGCAATCTATGGATACCCGGAGGCCTCCAATTTGGCGTACCTCGGGCTGTATGCGTTGCAGCACCGCGGGCAAGAGAGTGCAGGGATTGCGTCAAGCGATGGCCGGAAAATTCACAGCTTTCGCCGGATGGGGCATGTTGCCGAGATCTTCACTCCCGACGTTCTGAACGAACTGCCTGGTGCTCTTGCGATCGGTCACACCCGTTACTCGACGGCCGGCGACACGTCGATAAGGAACGCTCAACCGCTGTCGGTCGCGTGCAGCAAGGGCCAGGTTGCGGTGGCACACAACGGGAACCTGACCAACGCCATCGAATTGCGCCGTGATCTGGAAGAAGACGGATCCATTTTTCAATCGACCAGCGACACGGAGGTGATTCTGCACCTGGTGGCGCGATCGCGAGAACGCACGCTTGCAGGAGCGCTGCGGGACGCACTGCTCCAGATTGAAGGCGCCTTCTCGCTCGTCTTTCTTGCTCAGGACAGGATCATCGTTGCACGCGACCCACATGGGTTTCGACCGCTCGCGATGGGCGAGTTACAGGTTGTGGATGGGACTGTCGCGACGGTGTTCGCGTCCGAGACTTGCGCCTTCGATTTGATCGGCGCCACTTACATCGGGGACGTGGGAGCCGGTGAAATGGTGATTGTGGGCCCCGAGGGTGTCACGCGCGAGCGCTACACACCCCCTGAATCGCCTGCGCAATGTGCCTTTGAGCACGTTTATTTTTCCCGTCCCGATTCCATTGTCTTCGGTAAACCAGTAGCACAGACGCGAGAGTTGATGGGGCGGTTGGTCGCACGCGAACATCCGATCGAAGCCGATGTCGTGGTTCCCGTTCCGGATTCCGGTGTGATTGCCGCACTCGGCTACTCTGCGGAATCAGGCATTCCTTATCGCCAAGGTCTCATTCGCAATCACTACGTTGGTAGGACTTTCATTGAGCCTTCGCAGGCCATTCGGGATTTTGGCGTAAAGCTCAAGCTGAATCCGGTCCGGCATCTGCTCGAGGGGAAACGCGTGATCCTGGTTGACGATTCGGTGGTGCGCGGCACCACCAGCCGTAAGATCGTGCGCATGGTTCGCAGTGCGGGCGCTCGTGAGGTGCATCTCCGGATTTCGTGCCCGCCCACTATCTCACCCTGCTACTACGGCGTTGACACACCGTCGGAACGTGAACTGATCGCGGCTCAACGCTCGATAGAAGAGATTCGTGAATTTGTCGAAGCGGATACGCTTGGTTATCTGTCGCTTGAGTCGCTGCACCAGGCGCTGAACGATCATGACCGGCGCTTTTGCTATTCGTGCTACACCGGCAAGTATCCCACTCTTGTGCAGATCGATGAGATCGTCCTGGCCAAGACAGGCTGCTGTTAACTAACGGCCGCGGCCTGCCGCGACTCTACTTCATTCAGAATCAGCTCGCGGAGCTGCTCTGTCACAGTTCCCCGGTCCTTTAACCTCAGGTTGCGTGTGTCAATGGGTGGCAGAATGCGGACGCTTACCCGGCCGCTCTTCACGACTGCAGCGCCGTAGGGCAGCACGGCTCGGGTGCCAATCAACGCAACCGGCACCAGCGGCACTCCGGCGCGGATGGCGATGTAGGTTCCGCCTTCTTTGAAAGGGCGCATAATGCCATTGCGGGACCGTCCGCCTTCGGGAAAGATCAGGAGTGAAATTCGTTTCTCCTGAATGACCTCAGCGGCCTGCTGCATGGTCTTGACAGCAGCCCTGGGGTCTTCGCGCGGCACGGGAATGTGCCCGGCGCGACCGAGATGCGTACCGAGAAACGGGATCTGAAACAGACCTCGCTTCGCGAGGAACCGGAACTGGACCGGAATGTGCGCCAGGACCACGGGCGTATCCATGTAGCTCTGGTGATTCGAGATGAAGACGTAGCTGCCGTTCGGGTCGATGTGCGCGAGACCTTCGACGTGAACGTTTACACCGCTAAAGCGCAGCAACAGCCGGGCCCACGCCTGCGCGACGCGATGCATGGCGCGGCCGGTCGGCTCAAAGAACGAAACGATGAAGCTGATCGTCGCGCAAACAATGGTTGCGATAACGATGGCCGGATCCGCAAAGAGTGCGCCGCGCAGCCACTTCATCCAAGTTCATTGTAGGTAATTGCTCTCTCCACTTCACCCACCAGATACAGCGATCCGGTGAAGAAAACGATCGCATTCGGGGGTGCTTCGGTCGCGATCGCCATGGCCTCTCCCAGACTTGCAG
>JAFARV010000235.1 GCA_019245255.1 Acidobacteriaceae bacterium
GGCAACGGTTGGAAGCGTCACGACCTCACTGTCGCTGACCAACAACCCGGGTTCGGCTTCAGCAATTAATAAGACCGCGGGGGACAGCCAAGCCACATCGACAAACAGCCCGTTCGCGACTCAGTTGCAGGCAACTGTGACGGATGCGAACGGCAATACGCTCAGCAATCAGTCGGTGACATTCACGATTACCGCCGGTCAAAACGGTTCCAGCGGAACATTCAGTACCGGTGGGACAACTGCGATGGCAACCACGAACTCCTCCGGAGTCGCAACGGCCCCCGTGATCACCGCGAACGCCACCGCTGGAACTTTCACCGTGACCGCCGCTCTCACCTCTAGCCCGAGCATCAATGCAACCTACACGCTGACCATTCGAGTGGGCCAGGCAAGTCAGGTGCTCGTGGTCAGTGGATCGGGCCAGTCAGCGGGCACCACTACCGCGTTCGCCTCACCGCTGGTCGCCAAGGCGGTCGACGCGGGCGGAAACGGCGTTGCCAACGTTCAGGTGACGTTCACTGCGCCATCAGCCGGCGCGAGCGGAACGTTCGCGGGAGCAACTAACACTGTAACGGTAATTACCAATTCCAGTGGTCTCGCGACTTCACCCACGTTTACCGCGAACGGTACGCAAGGGTCTTACACAGTGGTAGCGTCGGTTTCTGGCGTAAGCAGCACCGCCTCTTTCTCCCTGACGAACACTCAGGGACCCTGCAACGGATGCGGAACAATCACAGTAAGTAACGTTACCGTGGGTCAAAACCTCGAGACACCGATCACCATCACCTTCAACCCGGCGCCAACGACCGCGATCATTCTGAACCTTGCCTCGAGTGACCCGACAAAGGCACTCCTAGGCAGCGGCGGCGCCCAGGGCACGGGCTCCATTTCGCCGAAGAGTCCAAATATACCGGCCGGTACCACCAGCACGACTATCTTCGTCCAGGCGCTCGTCGGCACTGGGACGGCAACCATCACCGCCAGCGCGCAGGGCTACAATTCCGGTACCGGTACCGTAACCTTCGTGCCGTCCGGGTTCATCCTCTCCGGTCCGAACGGGGTCGGTGCGCCGTTCAACATCTTCCAGTCCGCGAGCGACACTCTCACGGTCACACCGGTAATCCTCGACTCTAGTGGGGCGCCGGGCGCGAATCAGCCGGTTCGTGGAGGCTTGAGTGTCAGTGTGCCGATCAGCAACAGCAATTCGAGCGTGGGAACGGTGTCTCCCACCAGCGCAGCACTTAATGGAGGCGACAACTCGTCCATCGTCACGTTCACTGCCAGTTCCACGCAGACTGGTAGCACAACGCTGACTGCCGGAACGCCGTCCGGATTCACCCCGCCGAGTAGCGGAAATAGTGTGACGGCCACCGTGCAGCAGGCGAGCATAGTACCGTTCACCACGACCGTCGGGCAGAATCTGGAGACGACTCAGACCATCTCGCTCTCAGGTCCAGCGCCCGGGCCGGTCAGTCTAACGCTGACGAGCAGTAACGGTAGTGTGGAGTTCTCGTGCGGGTCCACTCCGGTCACGTTGTGCACCTGCGGCGGCAGCGCCTGCTCGGCTCCGGCACAATCGATTACACTCGTGTTTCAGACCGGCCACGCCATCAGTCCGCAATTCCTGGTGGAGGGCTTCGGCAGCAACGGCAGCGTAAGCTACACCGCATCCGCACCAAGTTACGGCTCGGTGAACGGATCGGTCAACCTGGCTCGATCCACCCTCGAGATCCAAGGCCCTTCGGGCTTGGGCGCGCCTTCGTTCACCGGCCAGACGACTGGACCAGCCGCGTCGCTGACGATCTTCACGGGTTACCTGGATAACAACGGGAACTTCGCCGGGTCTCAGAATGTCGCCGATGGCGTTACTGCGGCGGTAACCATAAGCAGTAGCGATACAACAGTTGGGACGGTAAGTCCAACGTCGTTCAATATCACGTCCGGGAACGATAGCGGAACCACGACTGTGAGCCCGACCGGAAAGCAGGGCTCAACGGTAATCACAGCCAGCGCCTCGGGCTTCATTTCGGCACAAGTGACGGCAAACTTCGTGCCTCCGAGCAGCAAACTGCTACTAACTCCCAATGACACAACCATTGGCAATCACCTGGAATCCCTGTGGACGCTCGATCTGCCGCAGAACGCTGGATCAGGCGGCCAGGCGGTGACCATAACGAGTACCTCAGGCTCTGTCCTGCTCTCAGCAACGGATGCGGCAACAGGCTCGACCAGTCTGAATTTGACCGTCCCGGCCGGACAGAGTTCCATAACGTTCTGGGTCCAGGGCGGGGCGAACTCGGGTACAGCCACCGTCACGGCCAGTGCGTCCGGATTCACCAGCGCTACCCAGACCGTGACTCTCGCGCCGTCCGGATTTGGCATCGTCCCGCAGGTGTTCGGCAGCCCGAATTCCTCGGGTAGTGCGCAGATATTTGTCGGATGGCTCGACAGCGGCGGTACGCCGCATTTCGGTGATGAGGAAGTGGTTGCGGCCGCGACTCTCGGCGTATCCAGCTCCAATTCATCCGTTGCAGCGGTTTCATCCACGTTCACATTCCCGGCGCTCGCTACCAGCGGAAATCTGCCGGTCACGTTCGGGTCGGCTGGATCCGCCACCATCACCATCACCCAGCCCTCTGGCTTTACCACGCCGAGTGCCGATCAGAGCAGTGCGGTGACGGTCCAATAAGTTGTAAAAACCACAAAAGGGGCGGGCGCTTCGGCGCTTTGCCCCTTTTTTCTGTCCAGAGCTTTTATCGATCTTCGATTGAGCAAATCCGCTCTTTCGATGAACTAATGTACGAGGCCTTCTATCGGTATGCGTTTTTATAAGACCAGCGTGCTCGCAGCAGCGATCGCGTTTTCATCCGTTCTCTGGGGCGCCCCAACGCTCATCCCTCCGCCGTCAGGTCAGATCGGGAATCATCTCGAAGCGTTCACGGCCATCTCGCTGAGTGAACCGTCGCCGGCTGAGGGGTTGGAAGTCACGCTCACGAGCGACAATTCGCAGCAGCTTCTGTTTGCGACAGCCCCGGATCAGAAGGGCGAGAAAACATTGACGCTCAAGGTCGCTCCGCGACGGTTGCAGACTCCTGATTTTTACATTCAGGCGCTGGCCGGTCACGGCCCGGCGACCTATACCGTTTCCGCGCCCGGTTATGCCGGAGCTAAAGGTGCGATCGAAATCGTTCCTTCCGC
>JAFARV010000299.1 GCA_019245255.1 Acidobacteriaceae bacterium
TCTTTCGGCCTTTGCCGCCCTGCTTCGAACTCTGTTTCACGGTGCTATTCTTCTTCATGAGCCGGTCTCCTTTGCACTTCGAGTGCGTATCCATTGGGAGCTTAACGCATCCCGCCGGGAGACCGGCCTTCTCATCCCATCTCCGATACCTGTCGCTTCGCTCATGGCTCCGATTGGGCGGTTCGTTTGTTTCTGCGCTTGGCGCTCGGCCGCGCGACGTTGCTGGCGTGTCATGATATCCAAGTTTTCTCACGTGGGGGTGTTCAGGCGGAAGTAAATTTTCGAGGGAAATGGTTGATTAGAAGGAAGAAGAAATTTGTCGAGTCGCGGTGACCGAAGTTTATTTAAGGAGACCAAAGACCGCAACGCTGTTTGTGGTGCCAACAATGACGCGGCCGTCGGCGACGGTGGGAGTGATGTATTTGTTTCCTGGTCCGAGCGAGTCCCGGTTGGAGCCAGCCTGATCGCTGTTATAGAGCTCAATCGCGAGATTGGTAGCGTCGTACGCGTGGAGAACGGCGGGGTCTGCGTTTTCAACCGCCCACAAGATTGCATCATTTACGCCGTTGGCTGAAATCGCGGGTGTCGCGCCGGGATATCCGAAAGTAGTGCCTGTGCTTGACGACGGCTGAGTGTCGAGCTTGGCGGCGCTCACGCTGAACGCTCGAATGCGATCGTTGACCGCGCCGTAGTAGACGGTTCCGTTAAACCATGCCGGTGAGCTGAAGATGGGCCGATTTGGTGTACCGGGAATCTCCTGATACACGCCGTTATTGTTCTGGGGGTTGAACTTGCCCATGTTTCCGCGATCGAAGACATAGAACTCCCCGTCCTTGCCGGCTCCGATCCCCAACTGAACCGTTTGACCGGCTGCGTTCGTTAAATCTGGAAGCAACATCACTCCGCCTGACCCGAGATCCAGATCCTGATCCGACTCCGACATGGTGTTGCTCATGGTCCAGTAGTCTTCGGGAATCAACTGACGATTCAGAGTATTGAGCTTGACAAATGCATTTCCAAAATCATTTGCGTCGGGAAAGCCTTGGGCATTCAGGCTTGTATCGAACGTCCCATTGGCAACGGAGACGAAGATTCGGCTGGTGGCCACATCAGCGGCGATGCCTCCGCCGGAATTCCATAGGGCAGCTCCGGAACCGTTGGGAGCAAAATTGAACACGGAGACTTGCTTGAGGGTCAGCTGGTCGTAACCAATCAGCCAGCCGGTGTACAGACCGATATCGCAATGCGAGCCCCATCCGGTATAGATGACGCCATTCAGCAGCAGCAAGCCCGGGCGACTCTTGTACTGCTTCGGATCAAAGGCAACTTCTCCGTCGGTGCTGTTGGCGCCGGATCCAGGATATGTGGCGGCGATTTCAATGGGACCTGCAAACTCCTCCTGCCCCGTGGTGAGGTCGAGTGCATGCAGGCGATGGTGATAGTTGCCGGCGTTGTCCTTACTCATACCCAAAAGGTAAATGGTCCCGTGAGGTCCGGCATTGAGGTCGATTACAGGAGTCGCGGTAGCTCCGATTTCAGGTATCACTTGAGAACAACCCCTGTCATCCGAAGGAGTCTCTCCAGCAGCGAGGAGTGTGACTTGCCATAGGACTGTGCTGCCGTTGGCATCGATTGCATATACGGAATCGTGCTCGGTAGCGGCGTAAATTACGGAATGGACGTTCTGGGCGGCCATAACCAACCGTGAGACATACAACGGTTGCGCGTCCACTTTGCCGTCAACTGGGATTGAGAACAGTTTCCCGAAGGAGCCGGAGTTCACGTTCGAGTGCGTCAGCGTAGTTTCGGTCAAATTCTGGCCGGTCCGAGCGATGTCATTGTGATACGTCAGCACATTGGTATTGGTCTGGACCGGGGGCGGAGCCGGTTGGATCTGGACCGTGGAGGAGGACGAACCTCCACCTCCGCAGCTCGCGGCGACTAGGAAGGCGGTCAAGGCCAGCAAAGGCCTGAAAGTAGCAGCTTGAAAGCGAGCTCGCATGGCTTTTTCTATTTTGGGCTGATCGCTATTATTTCTTCATACCTTGCTTACAGCAGCGCGACCGCGAGCTGCCGGAAGTCATTGCGCGGGACCAAAATTATGTCAATCAGGTAAATTGCGCTAGATCCTAATATGAACGCACCAGAGATAAATACTTGACTCATCTCGCGATCCAAAATGAATTTGCAGATTTCTTGGTTTTCCGTCTAGAATTCTGGTAATCGCTCTCGATTCGACACATGTTGCCGTGCCACTTCGCTGCGAGTTTCCTCTTAGGATTACGGCCCCCTTGTGTCTTTCGGCCGCACGCTGATTCTGGACCTTGTTCTGCCCATTGTCCTCTCTACCCGTAAGTAAGCTGAAGGCGCACGGTCCGCGCCTGATGAAAACCGCACATGGAAAAGGAGAAAAATGAACACCTGCGAAACGATTTCGTATTCCCCGCTTTCTACGCTTGGAAACATCGCTTGGAAAGCAACATCGTTGGTTGCCAATCTGCTCCAAACTGAGCGTCCTCACCCTTCCTGGGCGCCGGGCCCACTGCCGAAGGCTTCGGAGCGCTCGCGTCCGGATTTTGGCTTCCCACGATCAACTCAGTCTCTCTGCCCGGGCTGCAACAAGGAAGCTGTCGAGGCGGTCCTTAACGGTTCGGAGCCGCTCAGCAGCTTTCGTGACCGACCAGGAGTGATAGAGGCACAGCTGGTCGAAGAAGCGGGACGCATTTTGATGCGGAAGGCGTGTCCGATACACGGCCCGTACGAAGACGTAATCTCCAATGACCCTGCATTCACAGAACGGATGGAGAGCTTGTATTTCGGCAATGATTTTGATCGATCCGCCGGTTTAGCTCGCACTCATGAAGGTCCTTTGTCCGTTACAAAGGGGAGAGCGTCATTCCTCATTGTCGATTTGACCAATCGATGCAACATGAAGTGCACGCCGTGCTTCATGGATGCTAACCAGCAGCACTACGTTCACGAGATGACCATTGCCGATGTAAAGCAGGTATTCGACAGAGCCCAAGCGATCAAACCCAGGCGTGAGATCAGTATTCTGTTTTCCGGAGGCGAACCGACGATTGCTCCGGTGTTTTTGGATGCCGTGCGGTACGCAAGGAAGGCAGGATTTACGCGGCTTCACGTTGCTACAAACGGCATCAGATTCGCAGAAGATCTGGAATTTGTAAAACAATCGAAGGAAGCCGGCCTGCATGGAGTGTACTTGCAAATCGATGGGACTACCAACGCCGCGAATGCTCATCGCGGCGTCGCCAACCTGTTCGACGTGAAAGTCCGGGCCCTGGACAACATCAAAAGGGCTGGGATGCGAGCGACGCTTCAAGTTACGGTAGTGAACGGACTGAACAACACGGGTCTCGGAAATCTTGTCCAGTTTGCCGTCGAGAATATAGACCGCGTCCAAGGAGTAGTGTTCCAGCCAATCATGTTTGCGGGACGGGACGCTAATACTAGCGACGAAGCCCGCTATGAACGACGCTACACCCTGTCTGACCTGGCCCATGATCTCAGCCAGCAGTCACCCGGCGAGATCGAGGTTATGCGTGACTGGTTCCCGATGTCAGTTTATAGCGCGTTTTCTCACGTACTGGATCAGGCGAATCCATTCGCGGAACAGGGCAGTGTCTATCCGGATATACATCCCAACCATGGCCAGTTTTGTCCGCTTATCGTAAACAGCAAGTCGGGAGTCTGTGTGCCGCTGGCACGGTTCTTTAACGTCGACGGGTTTGTAAAGGATCTACGAGTGATCGGAGATCGATTTAATGGACGCATCCTGACCCGGCTTCAGGTGACGGCATCTATAATCAGGAACTTCAAAGCGGATGCTGCCCCGCCTGATCTTAGGCCTGGCGATCTCCTAAACTTGTTCAGGCAGATGCAGGTACGCTTCAAGTACGACGGCTCCGAACTGAGAGAATGCAACTGGCGTCTCTTTATTGTGGCGGGCATGTGGTTCCAAGATCTGTTTAATTTCGATCTAAGCTCGATCCAGATGAGCTCGACCGTGGTTGCCGCAAACTCACAAGACGGCGAAATCTCATTCTGCGCTTACAACGCTGCCGGTTGGCGGGCAATGAATGAGGACCTGAACAAAACGGCACAGCTTTCCGAATGGCACAAATTGCATGGCCGGCACACGATTTACGCGAATGGAAAGTTAGTAGACATAGAAGTGGTACCAAGTTACCAGCTGCAAACTCAAACCGGCAATCAAACGCCTACGCCGACCTACTCCGAACGGGAGATGGTGCTCTAAG
>JAFARV010000310.1 GCA_019245255.1 Acidobacteriaceae bacterium
CCATTAATTATCTGCTGCGCGATGTCGGACCTGCGAACTGGCGCTGGATGTTCATTACCGGTGTGGTGCCATCAGCTCTTGTTGGTGCCGGAAACACCGCGTTATCTGTTCATGGCCGGCAAAGAACAGCAGGCATTCGCGATTCTCGAGCGGATCGCAGGCCGGGAAAGCGCTGAATTCGAAGCATGTGAGATTCGCACCAGCTTAGTGAAAAAGCGAAAAGCATGGCTGGATCTGCTGCAGCCCGGCATCCGGCGCGCGGTGTTCGTCGGTTTCTGCCTGGCCATTCTGGTTCATGTATCCGGCATCAACACCTTCATCGACTACGCTCCGGCGATTCTCAGAGTCGCGGGCTGGAAGATTGACGCAGCGCTGTTTTCGACGTTTTTCATTGGCCTCACGAACCTAGTATTCACATGCGTGTCGTTCTGGGTTATCGACCGCTACGGGCGCAAGCCGCTGTATATTACCGGGTCACTTGGTATGATGGCCGCCCTGATTTTGCCGATGTTGGTGGTGTTGACGAACCACTTCCAGAATGCAATTGTTCTGGTTTACATCCTGGCCTATCTGGCCTTCTTTTCGTCCTGCATTGGGCCGGTGTTTTGGACGCTGGTGGCGGAAATATTTCCCAACGATCTGCGCGGCACGGCAATGGCGGTGCCAGTACTGACGCAGTGGATAGTGAATGCGATGGTCGTTCTGCTGTTTCCGCTTGCCTTCAATCAGATCGGTAAGGCGATCACGTTTGGTTTCCTCGCCGCGATGTCGCTTACACAGGCTGTGTTCACATGGTTTTTCGTGCCAGAGACTAAGAACAAGCCGCTCGAGGAAATTGGGGAGTATTGGCGGGAATCAGTGCCCATCAGTCCGACAAAATAGTGGTCGTGCTTGCGCAGCTTCCGCGTTGGGCTGACACTTTCCTATGGATCGCCGCAGGGCGTGCTCCGAAATGGCTAAACTGGAAAACATTATGGCCCGCAACGCGCTCTCTGCCGCAACACTCGCCGCTAGCCTTTTTTTTGGCTTTTGTTACCGCACAGGATACCGGTGCTTACAGGGTTACGAGGATTCAATTAATCGGAGGAGATGGCGGATTTGACTATGTAACCGCGGACCCGGACAGCCGCAATCTGTACGTGGCTCGGTCTGGCCCGGGCGGCCACATCGGCGTATTCAACCTCGATACACTAGCCCAAGTGAGTGACATTCCGAGTACCAGCGCCCACGGCGCTGCTGTTGACAGTGCTACCGGGCACGGCTTCGCTACCTCAAGTCCCGTTACAATGTTCGATGCAAAGACGTTTGCCGTCCTCAAGAAAATCGACGTGCAGGGACATCCGGACGGCTACCTCAATGATCCTTACAATCACCGCTTCTACATCCTGAGCCACGCCGAGCCGAATATTACTGTCCTCGATGATAAAGACGGCTCGATCCTCGGCACAATTAACATCGGCGGGACACCCGAGCAGGCAGCGACTGACGGCCATGGGAGGATTTATGTCGATATCGAAGACAAGGCCGCCATCGCGGGCATCGACGCGAACGCTATGAAGATGATCGGCAAATACGACGTTTCGAGCAAGGGCGGAGAATGCGCCGGCCTTGCACTCGACACGAAGAACGGTATCCTTTTCGCCGCGTGTCGTGAGCACAAGAACATGGTGATCCTGTCGGCCGCCGACGGGCACATCATCACTGATTTACCGATCGGCAACGGATGCGATGGCGCCGTATTCAACCCCGACACGATGGAAGCCTTCAGCTCACAAGGTGATGGCACGCTAACGGTAATCAAGGAGCATTCGCCTTCGAGTTTCTCGGTCGAGCAGACGGTGCCCACTCCTGCCCGGGCGAAAACCCTAACACTCGATACAAAGACCGGGCATATCTTCTCGATAACTGCCGAGTATGGTCCAGTCCCGGCCGCACCGGCTCAGCCTGTGAGCGGGACTCCACCATCGAACGTCCCTGCTTGGATGCGCGGCCCTCGGCCGCCGATGATCCCGAGTTCGTTCCAGAATCCTGGTGATTAGTAAGTAATCAGCACGCCCGACTTCGGCTTGCCTTGCGATACACATCACTGCGGCAAATCCGGGAGCAACTGAGCTAATACTAATGGACTGCCAGACCCGTTCCCGGTGGGACCCCCTACGGCCACTGCGTAGCTGGCAACTCAGACGCTCAAATTTGCAACCCCCCATTCTCGAGCCGGAATCCTAGTTCGCATGGTCGGAGTTCCATCAGGGACAGCAATCTTTACAACAACGTCCCGTAAACGCCGCTGACCGCAAGATCGAGTATTCTCATCGTTTGCCGTCGGCAGGTCCAGGCGTCGTGAGTGTCTCACCTTTTTTCGCGAAGATCAAGGCCAGCAACTTAGCAGGCTCAGTACTGCTGGCGTTCCTTGAGACTTCATGCGTGCTGCCGGGCGGCTCGTAAAACATTTCTCCGGTCCTGTAGACTCTTTCCGGTTGACCGGAGATCTTTGTGACCACGTTGCCCTCCAACACATAGGCCAGAACGAAACCCGCATGATGGTGTGTTTGGCCGACGCGCCCCGGCGGATACGGAACCTCGCTGACCGTCACCTGCCAATCCGCCATTGTGATGTTCGGAAGATCGTGTTGAAAAACGGGACCGCGACCTGGCGGGCCGGGTTTGTTTTGAGCGCCGGCAGAGACCTCGGTGAGCAGCGCGAAAGCCGCGGCAAAAGCATTGCGACGAGTAGGCATGACCATCGATCTTATCTCAAGAAAGGCGCAAATCAACCTGTCTGGTTCCAGGTGGATCGTCGGCCACTCGGAAACTGTAAGTTAAAAGTCCCCTTTTTCGGCCTGATTAAGTACCGACTTCGGCAACCGGGCTCATGGCAACTCCGCCCTACGGAATAACTTTCCTGGAGAGCCGACTTTGCAGACCAGAACCTCGCCTAACGTGGACCGAAGAATATTTTCAACTCCTTAACGAGGGGCCAGCCGGTCGCGCAGCAAAA
>JAFARV010000354.1 GCA_019245255.1 Acidobacteriaceae bacterium
CATCGAGCATCTCGGGCGTGCGCTCGCCGGCAAATCGCAAGCGGCCATTCTCGAGTAGCGCGACGTGAGTGGAGATCGCGAGAGCTTCCCGAAGCTGGTGCGTGGAGAGGACGATGGTTGCGCCGCGCTCGCGGGCTTCGAGCAACAGTTGGGTGAGCATCGCAATGGCCCGGTCATCCAGGGACGTGAACGGTTCGTCGAGAAGCAGGCATCGCGGATCGTTGAGAAACGTTCTTGCGAGAGCGAGGCGCTGACGCATGCCGCGCGAAAACTGACGGACCGGAATGTCGGAAACTCGCGCGAGCGCAACGCGGTCGAGCCAGCCATTGATGACCCGGTCGCGGTCGCGAATGGCAGCGATGCCCGCGAAGAAGCGCAGATTTTCGCGCGCCGTGAGATCCTCATAGACTCCGATTCCATGCCCCAGAAAGCCTGCATGCGCACGGGCGTCAGCACTGCGCGGATCTTTACCAATGACACGCACCGCGCCGCGCTGGAAGGGAGAAAGGCCGGCTACGATCCGCAGGAGAGTCGTTTTACCGGCGCCGTTCCGGCCCAGCAGTGCGCAGCACGAACCAGGCGCAATCGCCAAGCTGACATCTCTAAGCGCCGGATAATCGCCATAGAACTTCCACAGGCGGTCCAGTTCAATCGCGGCCTGCATCAAGTGCGGGAGGCTTCTTCAGGCGAAGTGCGGAATAGAACAGCGAGGCCAACCGCGAGGATTGCAAATGCCAGGCCGAGAAGCCAGCCCATATGCGCATAGAGTGGCGGCCTGCCTTCAGTCACTTGTGGCGAATCGCTCGCATCCGCCGGTTCGGCCTGGGTGCCGCGAAGCGATCCGATACCCGCAATATCGAAGGTGAAGGGACCGTTCGCTTTCACGCTGTAGATTGCCGCTTGCGTGTTTGGCTCAGTTCCGAGTTGCTGGATATCCTTGCCGGAGAGAGTGACGCCCGGAGGAGAAACGAGCCGAAGAGGACCCGCCGGCATGCCAGGAACTGCGACGACTTCGCCATGGAAAGTGAACGGCGAACCGGCGGGGAGCACATACGTGACCTGGAACTGTGTCTCGCCGGGCTTGATGGGAAAATCGACCTTGAAAATGTCTGTTTGTCTGGTCTTCTCAGCGGCGCGCGGCAGAGGCATTCCTTGAGGCCCTTGGGCATTTACGCGTACCTGGCCGTTGGCTGCTGGAGGCAGATAGAACTCGAAGCCGCCTTTGGAAGGGTCGTTGTAAGTTTGTTTCGAATCGTTCTGAACGATAACGGTTTCGTTGACGGCGATCTGCCCTGATGTTGGCTCGACCAGCAACATGCGCTGCGCGATGCGAGCCATGGCGGCCGACTTTGTTGATTCAAAGACATCGAGCTCCACGTTCGACCTCGGAATGTTCGGGGTCAGCAGCTTGTTGTAATTCACGCCGGCGTAGTTTGCCTGCAACAGCTGAGGCCCGCCGCCGGGTTCATCAGTCGAGAAGGCGAAGTGTCCCGTGGCGTCGCTGGTCGCCGTTCCGAGTGTACGCATGCCTCCTTGCCCCGGTTTGACCAGTGTGATTGTGACACCGGGCTGGGGCTTGCCCGTCGTGCCATTGACAACCGTACCGTCTATGGCGGCGAAGGCGACGACTGGACACACAAACGCGAGGAGTAGCGGACGCTTCACGCGATGGCCCTCCCGCACTCGCCGCAATATTTGAGTGCCTGCGGAAATTTGGCGCCACAATGCGGACAGACGGTGCGCTCAGCAGGAGGCTTCTGGGCGGCGGGTTTCGCGGCGACGCGAGCCGGTGTGAGCCCGAACCGCTTTATGGTCGCTTCCGTCTCGGCCAAAACGACGGCGAGTTCCTTTTGCAGAGAGCGTTTTGTCTGCTGGTAATCGTCGTCCGATAGCTTTCCCAGCCGATACTCGAATTGCAGGTCGCGGAGGTTTTCATAAATTGCATGCTTACGATCTTCGAGGTGCTGTATGGGTGAGACCGGGAGCGGCTCCGGGACATCTTTCGGCCGCACGATGAAGACGAAGCCAAGAACCGCGACCGTCAGAAGAGCGGCGAGCGCAATGATCACTTTTTCCGCTCCGACTCTTCGAAGTCACGATCGATTTGGGGCCGGAAGCGCTCAATGAGTGCCTGTTCGTCAGCGGTCAGGGGTTCGGCCGGCTTTCGATTGCGGCGCACGAAGGCGGTATAGATGAAGAAGCCGGCAATCAGTGCGATGCCGGGCATGACCCAGGTGAACAGTCCGAAGCCGCTAGCGGGTGGGGAGACAAGGGCAACTACGCCATCTGCACGGGCGATGCTCGCGACGATCGCGTCGTCGCTCATCCCTTGAGACTGCATGCCGGCGATACGCCTGCGCATAGGGTCCGCAAAATCGCAATGCAGCATGGGGCAGTTGCCGACGTTGTTCCGGCACCCGCCGCAACGGCAAGCCAACCGCTCGCCGACACGCAGCACATCCTTCGTCAGATAGTCTGTGACGTCCTGAGCGAACAGAGCCGCAATAGCGAGAAGAAAGGCAACCGCTAGTTTAGGACTGTACCGTCGCAGGGGCTGTCGCAATACCTACTACCTCCGTGCGCGCGTATTGGAGGCGCACCTTTGCGGGAATCAAGCAAACAAGCGTTCCGAACAGCAGAACCCAGTAACCCACCCAGATACAGGAGACGAGCGGGAACACATAGAACTGGAAAATGGCCTTGCTGCTGTCCGAAGTGACGCCCGAATAGTTGACGTAGAGGTCTTCATTCAAACGGCGGCGAATGCCGACGATCGAGCTCTGTTGCTGGCTGTTCGTGTAAAGGCGAACCTCGGGTTGCAACTGATCGATGACGCGCCCGTTCTCGAGTACGTCCAACGTTGCGTGGCTAAAACGGTAATCGGTGGTTTGGCCGTCATTGACGTTGAGCAGCGTCAGTGTGTAGCGACCGATGCGGAAACTCTCATTCAGCCCGAGGTTGTGCGTCTCGTGCTGGTTGAAGGCGCTGCCGGTAAAGCCGACGAACATAAACACGATGCCCATGTGCACGAGATAACCGCCGTAGCGGCGAGTATTACGCCAGGTCAGTTCGAAGGCGGAATGAGGGAGTGAGAGTCCTTCTTTGGCTGCGATCGCGCGGGAGCCCTTCCAGAACTCGGAGATGATGGTGGCGGCAACAAATCCGCAGAAACCAAACGAGATGAGGGCTTCAATCTGCCGTATCCCCCCGGCGGCGAGCCCAACTGCTACCAGCAGGCCGACGATGGACGGAAGCAGGAATGCTTTTTTCAAGCTGTTCAAAGAGCTCTTGCGCCAGGCAATGAGCGGACCGACGCCCGTCAGCAAGAGAAGGAACAGCGCAATCGGTATGTTGACGCGGTTGTAGTAGGGCGCGTCAATGGTTTCTTTTTCCCCGGTGAGGGCTTCCATAACAACTGGAAACAGAGTTCCCCAGAGCACGGCAAAACAGCTCGCAAGCAGGATGAGGTTATTAAACAGGAAACTCGATTCGCGCGAGACGACGCTCTCGAGTTTCACTTCGCTTTTGAGATAGGGCAGGTTTTTCACGATCGCGATCACGACCAGAACGGTTGCGGTGATCAGAAACGTCGTGAAGTACGGTTTGACGGGGGATTGCGCAAACGCATGCACAGACGCGACCAGGCCGGTGCGGGTGAGAGTAGTGCCGAGAATGCTAAGCAGGAAGGTAGCCGAAACCAGCACCATGTTCCAGACCTTCATCATGCCCTTCTTCTCCTGCATCATGACGGAATGCAGGAATGCTGTCGCCGTAATCCAAGGCATTAATGACGCGTTCTCGACCGGATCCCAACCCCAATAACCGCCCCATCCAAGCACGGTGTACGCCCAACCCATACCGAGCAGAACGCCAGTGCTCTGGAACAGCCAGGTCAGAATGGCCCAGCGGCGGGTGGTATGAATCCAGGCTTCGCCCGGCTGCCTGGTGAGCAAAGACGCCATGGCAAAGGCGAAAGGAACGGTGAATCCGACATACCCGAGGTAAAGGAAGGGCGGGTGGATCGCCATTGTCCACCACTGCAGCAGCGGACTCAAGCCGTTGCCGTCACCGACATCGATAATGCCGCGGCCGGCCATGAGCACCTTGAACGGGCTCGCAACG
>JAFARV010000421.1 GCA_019245255.1 Acidobacteriaceae bacterium
AGGGTTCGCATCCGCTCCAGCCCGAACTTCGCACCAACCTTCAGTTCGTTGCCGAGCGCGTAGAGGTAGCGAACTGAATCGGGATAACTCACGAATGCTCGAGGCGCTTCAAGAGGGGTTCAATGGTGCGGAACACATCTTCTGCAACTACCCGGTTGCCGGCAGAGTTCGGGTGAATGCCATCCGGCTGCATCAGATTGTTATGTGAGTAGACGTCGATAAGCAGGAACGGCAGGAGGGTGATTTTGTATTTGGCCGCCAAGTCCGCGTACATGGCGTTGAATGGTTTTATGTAGTCGACGCCGTAGTTTGGCGGAAGCGTGATTCCGAGCAAAACGATTTGAATCCCTGAACGCTTCAACGTTGCGATCATGTCATCCAGGTTCTTCTTGGTGGTCTCGACCGGCACTCCGCGCAGCCCATCATTGCCGCCGAACTCGAGCAAGACTAACAAGGGATGTTCAGCCGTGACGTTGTCGATGCGCGCGACTCCGTCCGAGCTTGTATCGCCGGCGACGCCCTGATTCTCCACTCGGAACGGTAAATGGCGCTGGTCCAGGATCTCCTGTAGGTATTGGGGATAGCTCTTTTCCACTACGCCAGCCGTCAGGCTGTCGCCAAACGCAACGATTACTTTTCGGTTGTCGTTCGGTGTCTCGGCTGTGACCGGCGGCGAAGTAGCTGTATTCTCTGGAGATCCGGAACTCTGCGCGGGCGCCGGCCGTCTTTCATCAGAGGGCTGTTGCGTGCGGTTACCCGAGCAGCCATTGAGCGATACCGATAAAGCGCAGGCTGCGAAAATAACAACAAATCGACCGACCCTCACATCATCAAGATATACATGCCTCCGGCTGCAACTCCCCCGAACATCATCGAAGCGCGGCAAGTCTCGAAGGTGATCGAAAATCCGCCCAACCGCGTTGAGATTCTCCGCGACATCAGTCTTTCTGTCCCGAAGGGCCAGTTCATTGGGATTATGGGCGCTTCGGGCAGCGGCAAGAGCACGCTGCTTGGACTGCTGGCGGGACTCGATGACGTAACTTCGGGATCCATTGTCGTCGACGGCACGGAGATTACGGCCCTCAAAGAGAACGATCTCGCCCGCTTTCGCGGCCGGAAGCTTGGGTTCGTGTTTCAGTCCTATCAGCTGGTCCCGACTCTGACGGCGGAAGAAAACGTATTGCTGCCAGCCGAACTCAGCGGCAACGGGAGAAACGCACGGGAGCGTGCAAGAGACCTGCTGGAACGCGTGGGCCTCAGCGGCAGACGTCATCACTATCCGGTGCAACTCTCGGGTGGAGAACAGCAGCGCGTAGCTTTAGCGCGCGCATTCATCACCGCGCCGCCCATCCTTTTCGCCGACGAGCCAACGGGAAATCTGGATAGCTCGAATGGTCACCATGTGCTCGAGTTGCTGCTGAACCTTAATCGCGAAGAGGGTACAACGCTTGTGCTGGTTACACATGACCCGACACTCGTGGCCCACGCGGATCGCATCGTTACGCTTTCAGACGGACGAATTCTTAGCGACGCTCCCCGAAGCCAGGCGCTCCACTCCGAGACGATATGTTCCTGAGTACGGCGTCCAAAATCGCGTTCCGCGAACTGCGCGCCACGCCGGGTAAGTTCCTGTTTGTTGTGGTCGCAGTGGCCATCGGCATCGCGGCACTTACAGGAGTGAAGGGATTTGGCGCAGCCTTCAAGGGCATGCTGTTGACCAACGCCAAGCAATTGATCGCAGGCGATCTTCAGGGCCAGTTCTGGGCTCTGCCTACGCCACAGCAGGAGCAGCAAATGAGCGCTCTGGGGCGCGAATATGGCCAGCTCACTCGGGTGACGGAGACGGTTTCGATGGCTGGCTCAAGTCACCAGCGCATTCCGCAGATGATTGCAGTCAAGGCGATCGATCCGGCTGTCTATCCCTATTACGGGCATCTCGCCACGAAACCGGCCGAGTCCTTGCGCAGCTTACTTTGTGATGATGCTTCCGTTGTTGCGACTCCAGAGTTGCTGCTGAGGTTGAAGGTCAAGCCCGGCGACATCATTCGTATCGGCGGAAAAGAATTCCGGATCACCGGCACCCTGATAACCGAGCCCGATCGTCTGGCTTCAGGCTTCGGCCCCGGTATGCGTGTGTTAATGACTCGCGGGGGACTCGATCGCACTGGACTCATTCAATTTGGTAGCCGGGCCGCGCAGCGCTTTCTATTCAAGCTCAATCCTCAGATCGATCTCGACAGACTGAAGGCGCGTATGAAAGTTATCCTGCCGCACGTGTTCATCAGCGATTATCGCGAGGGAAGCCCGGTGGTGGGCAAAGCGATTGATAACACCACAACGTTTCTGAGTCTGGTAAGTCTGATCGCGCTGATTGTCGGGTCGCTCGGAGTTGCGATGGCCATGTATTCGCACTTACAACAACGAATGGACACCATCGGCATCATGAAAGCACTGGGTGCTCGCGCGAATCAAGTCATTTACATTTATCTGCTGCAGACGTTGTGTCTCGGTGTTGCAGGAGCGCTCGTCGGCATCGGCGTTGGGGCCGCCGTGCAGCGGTCTTTTCCCTGGTTGATTCGGCGTGTGTCCGATCAGTTACCTCCGGTCCCGTGGGATTGGTCCTTCAGTATCCAGGGAATGTGCCTCGGCATGCTCGCAACAGTCTTGTTCACTTTGCCGCCTTTGCTCGGAATCCGCAACATCAAACCGAATCTGGTGTTCCGGCGCGACATGGCCGACGCCGTCACGCAAAATCGCCGCCGCTGGCGTGACAAAGTTCCGCAGGTCTTTGCGATTGTAGTTATCATCGCCGGTTTCGCCGGAATCGCGGTGTGGTTGAGCGATTCCCTGCAAATCGGGAGTTACTTTATAGGCGGCCTGGCTACGAGTCTGCTTGTTCTCGGCGCCATCGCCGTTCTGCTGCTTTTGGTCATGCGGCGCCTGGTGCGCTCGGCGGGATTCAGGCTCCCGGCCGTTTTCCGGCATGGCTTCGCAAATCTGTATCGCCCGGGCAATCATGCGGGAGCGGTGCTGGTGGCCCTCGGCGTCGGTGTGATGTTTACGTTGACAACTTACTTACTACAACGGACGGTGCTGAATGAAGTCGTTAGCGAGGGGCCTGGGCGCGAGGGCAACATCTTTCTGCTCGACATCCACAATGCAACCGGAGTGCGCAAGCTTGTCGAGTCCGAACCGGGCGTAAACAGCCGTCTCGAACTTGCGGGTTACATCGTCGCCCGACTCGTAACTAAGAACGGGCTAACGCCCGACCGCCTCGATCTATCGCGTGAACGCAAAGACAGGCTCGGAGCGGTTCGCATCACGACAGCGGAGGGGCTGCCCGACGGGCTCGATCTGATCGCCGGTCACTGGTGGAGCGCCGCGAGCAACACGCCTGAGATGGCCGTCTCCGAAGAGGTGCGGCGCGATTTTCACCTCCGCATCGGCGATCGCATCGAGTTCCAGATCGCAGGCCGCACAGTTTTTGCGCCCATTGTCGCGGAATTCAAACGCGAAGCCAGAGCTCCGGTTCGTTATGACCTGGTGATGCCGACGCAAGCTCTCATCGGCTTTCCGGTCGTTTACTACGGAGCAGTACACGCACAGCCTGCTCAAATTCCCCAAATTGAAGAAGATCTGTTCGATCGTTTCCCGACGGTCACCGTAATGAATCTTGCGGATGTGCTCAGACGCATTCAGGAGGCCGTCGATCAGGTCGCAGTTGTCGTACGCTTCCTGGCCTTCTTTGCGATAGCGGCCGGCATCATTATTCTGTGTTCCAGCGTTGCGGGTACGCGCTATCGCCGCATTCGCGAAGTTGCGATCCTGAAGACCGTTGGTGCGACGAAGGGCAGGATTGCTTCCATCTTCTCTGTCGAGTTCTCGGTCTTGGGAGCGGTCGCAGGCTTCATCGGCGCCGTGTTGGCGAATGTGTTCACAAAGATCATCGCGCACAAGTTCATCGAAACGACGGTATCCTTCGATTGGGTTTCGCTGCTGATTGCCGCGGCGTGCACTGTGCTGCTCGCGAACGCAGCCGGCTGGCTCGCGAGCGCTCGCATCCTGAATGAAAAACCATTAGCCGTTCTGCGGAATGAGTGAAGTCGTCGAGATTGCCCCCGGTTGGCGGACTGAACTAGCTACTGCGCCAGCACGCTTTCAACGCTGACCCAGCGCGCAAGTACTTCGCGTAACCGGTCTGCGTTAATCGGCTTTGAAAGAAAGTCGTCCATTCCCGATTCCAGGCAAGCCCGTCTGTCTTCGGCGAGGACGTTGGCGGTAAGAGCAATGATGGGTATACGACGAGTTCCACCTTCCATGCTGCGAATGGCTCGCGTGGCCTCGAAACCGTCGATTTCCGGCATCTGGCAGTCCATCAGGATGAGGTCATACCGCGTATCACGATGCATCGCCAGAGCAGCACGGCCGTTTTCGGCGATGTCCACTTCCCAGCCGAGATTCTGCAGCATTTTCCGCGCGACTTTCTGATTGATGACGTTGTCGTCGGCCACCAATACGCGTCCACTTGAAATTCGGGCGTCATTCGCAACCGGAGGCGGGGTGAGCTGACGCGCAGTCTCCGGCTCTGCGCCGCTCGCTAACGCGAGCCGAGTCGTGAACCAGAAGGTGCTTCCTTCGCCTGGCTGACTCTCAACGCCGATACCGCCGCCCATGAGTTCGGTCAACAGCTTGCAGATCGCGAGACCCAGACCCGTGCCGCCGTACTTGCGCGTAGTGGAGACATCGGCCTGCTGAAATCTCTGAAATAGTTTTTCGCGCGCTTCGGATGAGAGCCCTATACCGGTATCGGTCACGCCAAAGTGGAGCAGCACGCTACCCGCGTCGTCCCGTTCCTGGACGCGTGTGCGCACCGTGATGCCACCCGTCGCGGTGAATTTCACGGCGTTCGAGATGAGGTTCAGAAGAATCTGTCGTAATCTTGTCGGGTCACCCGTCACGAACTCGGGCTGATCGGGTTCGCATTCTAAACGCAGGTAGATCCCCTTCTTTTCGGCTACCTGAGCCATCAATTTGCATATGCCGGATACAAGGTCCTTCAGCGAAAAATCCACACGTTCCAGGTCCAGTTTGCCGGCTTCGATTTTTGAAAAATCGAGAATGTCATTGATGATCGTGACCAGCGCTTCTCCCGAGTGCTTGATGGTCGAGACATAGTCGCGCTGCTCGTGCGAAAGCGGCGTTTCCAAAATGAGGCTGGTCATTCCGATCACCCCATTCATGGGTGTTCGAATTTCGTGACTCATCATGGCAAGGAATTCACTTTTCGCACGATTGGCCGCTTCAGCTTCAGCTTTCAGACGGCCCTCTTCCACCAGTTTCAGATCCAATTGCTTTGTTCGTTCTGCGATCAGAGCCTCAAGTACGCGTTGCCGCGCTCGTAATCTCGCCGTTCTGACCCGCCAGGTGGTGAAGATCGTTGTGATCAGTAACAGAATCCCGCCCATCGCGGATGCTCGGGTCTGCCACCATGGCGGAGTGATTGTAAAGGAAAAGCTGGTCGCTGGGGACCACGTCCCGGTGGACGGACCATAAGTCGCGGCGAGGAATCGATAAGAACCGGGCGGAAGTTTTGAATACCGGATCTCATGCTGGGCGGTGTCGATCCAGTTAGAATCCAGCCCTTCCAAACGATACCGAAAACGCGCATGATCGTCCTCGCTGAAGTTCAAAGAACTTAGACCAATGCTGAGGGTATCGCCGGTCCAATAAAACTTTGCACGATCGGCGAGTTGGTGCGACCCAAGTGTCGCCCACAGCAGGGCCGGAGGTGTGACGGCTTTAGATAGCTCAGTTGGAGAGTAATGTGACAACCCGCGTCCCGTTCCAATCCAGATACTGCCATCCGGATCCTCAAAGAATGCTTTTGCAGCAATATCGTTCCAAACGAGCCCGTTCTCCCGCGTATAACGCAGCCAGGTTTTTCCATCGAACCGCTCCACTCCATGGTCTCCGCCGAGCCACATCCTTCCCTGGCTGCCTCTGCTTATCAATGCGTATCTGTCGGAGAGCAATTGAGGTCGTCTGAGCCATTCGCGTGCCAGCACGCGGTTCCCTTTGACGCGCAAGCGCAGAATGCCGGAAAAATCTCCGTCCAGCCAAAGGTCCCCGTCTTTGTCCAAAGCTACGTCAAGCAGGCCACCGACCTTTGAAAATGGAACGCCAAGGTTAACGCGTCTCCAGGCTCCGCCCGCGTTGCATACCAGCCGATCGTCAGCGGCGACCCACAACGTTCCGTCGGCCGCCTCAGCTATGTCTTCCGGGCCTGCCTGCGGCAGATCACCATCAGTTACTTTGCGAAAGATTGCCGGTTTGCTCGCCGCCCGTGATTCGCGTGTGCTGACAAATAGCCCATTCAGGGTTATACACCAAACGCGGTCTTGCGAGTCCACAAGCAACTTCGACGCATTTCCGACTTGAAAACTCTCTGCCTGAAGGGTGCGGATGTTAACGCGGACCACCGGTCCACTCTGGCTTGCGATCCAGAGGAAGCCATCTCGCGACTCGGCAATCGAGGCGATATGCGACGGCTGTGGCTTTGGTGGCGTCCAATGTTGGATGCGCTGTGTGCCCGGTGCGATGAACGAGATGCCGACATCGTCTCCGATCCAGAGCCTGCCGGTGCGATCGCGATGAACAGCCCACACGATATTACTTTGCAGGCCGCTTTCCTTCGTCCAGTGTTCCCACTGCCCGTAGCCAACCCATCGCTGCAATCCCTGACCGAGTATGCCCAGCCACACCGAACCCTGATGATCTGAGAGAACCGTAGTCACCGTCTCGCCCTCGAGACCGTTCTCCTCCGAGAAGATCCGCCACTGCCCGTCCGCATAGCGGCCCAGCTTCCTGTCAAGGGGAGCAAATATTCCGCCCTTCGCATCCATCGCGAGAGGAAAGTATTCGGTAGGCCGACGCGGGCCGGGCGGGTCTCGAACCTCAAATCTGGTTGCACCCGCTTTTAAGCAGGCGATATGCGACTGTGCTCTCACCCATAGATCCCCGTTTGGATGAAACAGAAAGTAAGCCCATTCGGCCTTAGGAAGCCCTTCGGCAACGCGCCATCTGCGGATCGAGGCGCCTTCCAAGCGGCAGACGTCGGAACCACATCCGAACCAAAGTGCACCGTCTTTCGCGAGCGCCACCCCGGACGGTGAAAACTCGCGCTTTTGCGCCATCGCGGCCGGCAGTACGGCTTTCGCTTCCCAACCCGATTTGGCCGGGGTGATTCGACACAGCCCACGCAGGCCTGACACGATGACCCCGCCACCGGGAACAGCGGCCAGACGCGATCCAATGTAGCAGTGGATAGGCATGCCGCCCGCTAGCACTTCCTGAAAACGGTCGTCGCGTTCGACGAATACTCCGTTTGCAGCGGCCGCCCAGAGATTTCCGCTTTTATCCTCGATCAGGTCCTCAACGCGAGTGGCCGTCAAACCGTTCGCCACCCCGAACTCCCGAAAGTGATAGCCGTCGTACCGGAATAGTCCTCCCTGAGTACCAAGCCAGAGAAAACCGGCCTTGTCCTGAAAGAGGCACTTAGGATTCAGGTTGCCTACCCCGTCGTTGTAAGGTTTGAACTGGAACCGCTGGGCACTACAGAGGCTTGCCCACGCGACCGTGAGCATGGCCAGCGCGACCCGGACGGTTTTTCCTTTGAAACGCACAGCTCACCTGTACTTATCGGTTGTTGACGAAAGAATCTAAGGACAAATTTGGGCCTGCCTGGTCTGCTATCCTCCCCGCAGTAAACATGTTTTCCAGCAAAGATAAAAAGAAACCTACATGGAAAGAACTACTGAAACGGGAAGCGCCGGTTCAATTGCCGGCAGCGCATGACGCTTTGACGGCCAAACTGATTCAGCGCGCCGGGTTCGCTGCATACCAGATTGGCGGCTTTGCCCTGGTGGGTGCGCGCCACGGCTTGCCCGATATTGATCTCACGCGGTTTGCGGAGCAATCGGCCGGCGTCCGTGACATTCTGCCTGCCAGTTCACTTCCCGTACTCGTCGACGCAGACGATGGTTACGGGGATGTGAAGAATGTGACGCACACAGTCCAGTCCTATGAGGCCATGGGCGTGTCTGCCATTTTTCTGGAGGACCAGGTCTCGCCCAAACGATGCGGGCATATGAGCGGGAAGAAGGTAATCCAGCCTGAAGTGATGGAGGAGCGTATCAGCGCTGCTGCTGCGGCACGCACGAGCGAGGATTTCTTTCTAGTCGCGCGAACGGATGCCCGCGAGCCCGAGGGATTAGATTCAGCCTTGCGCCGAGCGGAACGCTATGTAAGGGCAGGCGCCGATGGCATCTATGTTGAAGCGCCGAAGAGCGTGAAAGAGATTGAAGAGATTGGCAAAGCGCTGCCGGGCACTCCCCAAATGACGAACATGTTTGAGGGCGATAATGAGACGCCTTGGCTCACGCCGAAGGAGTTAGGCAAGCTCGGCTTTTCCATGATCCTCTATCCGACGTCACTGTTGTTTCGGGTTGTGCGCTCGATTCAGCGCGGGCTCGAAGACCTCAAAGCAGGCAAACAGGTACCGCATAAAGAAGCTGTGGATATGAGTGAATACGAGGACATCACCGGGCTGGCACGCTGGGCTGAGATCGAGAACCGCTTTCAGCACGGCCACGGTCACTGAGCGCTGCTCAAAAGTCAACCCGCAATGCCTTTATCGGATCAATGGCTGCGGCTCTTAGCGCAGGCAGCAAAGCAGCGACGAAGCTGACCACGATCAAAGTAAGTACGACTGAGAGCAGGGTCAAGGGATCGAAAGGGGAGACTCCATGCAGCATCCCGGCAACGAAGCGGCTTAGAAGCATTAAGCCTAAGGCCCCCGCTCCCAGGCCGATAATGACCAATCCAAATGCCTCGCTCATGATGTGCCGGATCAGCCGCCCCGGGTGAGCGC
>JAFARV010000504.1 GCA_019245255.1 Acidobacteriaceae bacterium
GAGCAGGCTACCGACCAAATGCGGGCGGGAGAGGCAGCACTCGCTGATGCTAATCTCACCTCGTAAAATAAAGAATCCATGGATTTGGACACGCAGCAGGACATTGAACGCACCATAAACGCCTTGCCGCCGCAGGAGCTGGCGAAACTGTACGCATGGCTCGACCAGCACCGGCCCGCGCAAGCGGTCTCTGGGAAATCGGAAGCGACGGTTTTTGAACAAGGGTTAGGCTTATTCGGCAGCCCAGACGATGCTGCGTTACTGGACGAAGTCGTCCACATGGCCTACGAAGAGAGACGCCGCCCCTCTCATCCATCCGCCGCGCTCTAACGGATGGAAAAAGTCGTTCTTGATACGGATATTCTTTCCGAATACCTCAAAGGCCATGATCGGAACCGTAGCTCGCCACGCCGCCGACTATGCCCGGGAGCATGGCGTATTCACCTTCACCAGCGTTACGGTCCATGAGATCGTTTTTGGTCTGGAGGTGAAAAAGGCCGCCGCGCAACTGCAGAAAGTTATGGCGTGGCTAAATCAGAATGAGCAGATTACACCCACCGCGACCGATTATTTGGACGCCGCGAATTTGCGGAGCGTGCTAGGAGGAAGACGATGGAAAATCACGGTCATGATGCCAGAAGCAGCGCAGGATACGCAGCAAACGGGGTGTGGGGCGGGATGGTATCCTGCGCACCGATTGCCAATCGGGGCAAATGGCGGGTTACCAACCCGCCGCCGGTTATCAACCGGCCCCACAGCGGCACAAACACATACGCAAACTTTTGCACCAGACGAACTCATCGGAGAACTGGCATGACGATGAAATCGTAAAAGAACTCCATCGGCACCGCGCGGAACTGGCCGAACACTTCGAGTACAGTCCGAGTTGCTGCGCGAACGACTTCAGCACGTCCGGAATCAAGAGTAACTTATTTTTCTTTCCAAACCGCCGCTGCGCCGGGAGCGAGCTGCTGGCCGCCGACGATGATGTTGGCGCTCGCTGCCGGGATCTTCTGATCCTTGCTGGTAAAGTTTGTCGCAACCCAGAAGCCGTCGCGCCAATCGACTACGAAACCGGGATCGAGGTTGGCAGGCTCGACGCCGGCATCCTGATACAAGCGATGCATCAGTGCACGTTCCAGTTCGCCGTCGAGCGATTCCACGCCGATGTAGCTTGCGGTTCCCTTCCCCAACTTGCGCGTGATGGCAGCGGGCTGCCCAGCGTAAAACTGATCGGAATAAGTCGCGAGGATCCTGGTGGTTTTCTCCGGATCGAGAATGTCGCCCCAACTGGCCCAGCTGTAAGTGTTGCCCGCATACGAGACGCGGCCGTTTACTCCGTCGGGCAGAACGTCGTAGAACGGAATGGTCGCGCCGATGATGGCATGTATCGGCTGCGCCCACTTGGCTTCCCAAAGATGGCCGTGCATGTCCTTCTGCGCGGTTCTACAGGTGAGCACCAGGTGGCCGCCATTGTTCACGTACTCCGTCCAGCGCTGAACCAGTTCCGGGTCGACGAGTTGATACGCGGGAGCGACAAGGAATGGATATCTGCTGAAATCCCGGTCCGCGGTGATCACGTCCACAGGCGCCATCATGCATTTCAGCGCTCGGTAATAGCGCATCCAGTGACCGACGGTGTCGAAACGGTCCGTCTGCGGATGGTTTGAGATATCCCACCAATTGTCGTAAGAAATCAAGAACGCGGTCCGGCGGCTGCTATAGGCGGCAGGCTCTTTCGCATTCGCATCGTACTGTCTGCGCAGTGCGATCACGTCGCGCATCGCTTCGGCGTACTCCCTGCCTCCGCGCGAAGGAGTCACGCCATCGGTTTCAGCGAGGCCTTTGTGATAAAGCTCTCCTCCGAACAGCGGCTGACGGTAGCGGTAAGTGCAGACGATCCGGGCACCCGCGCCAAACGCGCGCAGAATCCACATATGAATCGCGCCCGGAAGCGGCCATGGATTGGTCTGGCCCCAATTGACCTGCCCCGGTTGCAACTCCATCAGCCCCGAGAGCCCGTTGAAGGCACGCATGTAGTCGTGCATAAAAGACATCACTTCGGCGCTGCCGAGACGGAAACCCAAGGGGCCGCCGATGAGATCGCCGTGGACAGGATAGTGAGTCCAGGTGAACACATCCAGCGTTTTCTGTGACAACGACGGGTCGACGTCGCGGTTCAAGGTCTGGAAGTTCGTCGTGATCCACTGGTTACTCGAATACTTTCGGAGAACATCCGCCTGCATTTGGAGGTAGTTGGCGGTGTCGGCTGCGAACCAGCGCTCGAAATCAAGCAAAGCGTGCGGACTCGGTTCGGTCAGCAGGGTTTTCGGATTCGGAATACTGATCTGTTCGAAGTTCTGGTACATGGTC
>JAFARV010000517.1 GCA_019245255.1 Acidobacteriaceae bacterium
CCGTTCCGACCGCTGCTGGAATCGGCGGCGATTTCAGCGGACTTCTCGCCCAAGGCGTTCAACTCTACGATCCAAGCACCACGACGGTCTCCAACGGGAATGTGATCAGAACGCCATTCGCCGGGAACATGATTCCCGCTTCGGACCTCGACCCGATCAGTCGCAACGTGGCCCAGTTGTATCCCGCACCCAATGTACCGGGCGCGTTAGCCAACAATTACGTCATCAACGCACCCGGTAACGAGCAGACCGATCAGGGGGATGTTCGAGGAGATTACAACATCAATGACCGGCAGCTGCTGTTTAGCCGTTTTTCGATTGCTCAGACGAATCGGTTTCAAACGCCTCCGCTGCCTGGCTTGGCCGATGGCGGAAGCTACAGTACGGGACAGTATATAGATGATACCCGGGGCGCGGTCATTGGGCACACGCTGACGATCAGCCCGACGATAGTGAACGAGATCCGCGTCGGGTTCAATCGTGAGCATTACATCGACAACACGCCCGCGTACGGGCAGAAGTATCCGGCGCCCGGCCTCGCCGTTACTGGAGTTCCCGATAATGCAACCATCAACGGGTTGACCCTGTTCAGTATCAGCGGTTATCACACGCTCGGCGAACCCGGCTACACGCCGACCACCAGCACCAGCCAGGAGTTTCAATATGGAGACACGCTCAGCCTTGTGCTCGGCCGGCACACGCTGAAGATGGGGCCGCAGGTCCGTTTTAGCCAGTTCAACCTCTTCCAGATCGGACAACCTCGAGGACAGTTTTCCTTTACCGGCGAGTTCACGGCCGACTCACCGTTTTCGGGCGATGGCACGGGCAATGCTCTCGCAGATATGCTTCTGGGCTTGCCGACCACATCGACGATTTCGACGGTGACCTACTTCGGCAACCGGCAGCATACTTACGGGGGCTTCGTCCAGGATGATTTCAAACTTTCCTCGAAACTGACGTTGAACCTGGGGCTGCGCTACGATTACACGACGCCCATCTACGAAGCGCATAATCGGCAGAGTAATTTCGATTTCACCACTGGTCAATTGGTCGTTGCCGGGCAGAACGGCGCGTCGTCCGGGCTCGTGACCACGGATAAAGACGACTTCGCGCCGCGACTTGGCTTGGCGTGGAACGTGTTCAAAAACACCGTCATCCGCGCAGGGTACGGGCGCTTCTTCAGTTACCAGGAGATTCGCACAGGAGATCCGCTCCAGCTCGCGTATAACTTGCCGTTTTTTTATCAGCCGACATTTACCAGCGATGGAATTACACCCATACTGACCGTCTCCGGAGGCTTCCCGCCCCTCAATCCGAGCCAGGCAGCGGACGCGAACGTCACCGCTTCTGGCTCGGGCGTTGGCTCGCATCTGCATGCGCCCGTCTTGGACGAATGGAATTTCAATATTCAGCGTCAGCTTCCGTCCAATATCCTCCTGGAAGTTGCCTATGTAGGATCAAAATCAACCCATTTACAGGCGCTGCTCGATCCGAATCAGGACCCGGTGCCCGGTCCCGGCGACATCCAATCGCGGCGGCCATACCCGCAATTCGGGCCTTTTACGGACATCGTTAATCGCGGCAATTCAAGCTATAACGCGCTGGAGATCAAGGGCGAGAAGAGATTGTCAAACGGCCTCATGTTCCTGAGTTCCTTCACTTACAGCAAGTCCCTCAATGACCAGCCTGAAATCTGCTGCTCCTCTCCTTGGCCTCAAAATTCGTATGATGTGGCGGCTGATCGTGGCCCCTCCGATTTCGATGAGAGATTCCGGTGGGTGACGAGCTTCGATTATCAGCTTCCTGTTGGCAGGGGACAGGCTCTTATTAATACCAGCCGCATTGGAGACCTGATACTTGGCGGTTGGCACCTGGGCGGAATTTTCACGTTGCGAAGCGGCTTTTACTTCTCGCCGCTGATGGGTTACGACCCCTCGAATACCGGCTCCATTGGCCTCGTTCGCACCGACCGCGTCTGCGACGGCAATTTTCCTTCGAGTCAGCGTTCGGCCGATCTCTGGTTCAACATAAATTGTTTCCCGCTGCCGAGTGGTACCGCCTTCGGCGATTCCGGAAGGAATGTCTTGATCGGGCCGGGCGGCGTCACCTCCGATTTTGAATTGCGCAAGATCTTCGACCTTACCGAACATCAAAATCTGGAGTTCCGGTTCGAACTTTACAACGCCTTCAATCACCCGGTATTCGCGCAACCGGACAACTTCATCACGGATGGTCCTGGAGCCGCGGGCGTGATCACGTCGACCGTGCTGCCACAGCGAGAGATGCAGTTCGCTCTGAAGCTACACTTCTAAAGCGCGATCGCTTCGTGCTCGCAATCGCCGCTAGCCGCGAACATTACGCCGCAGCGGGCCGTCGCCGAAATCATACTTTTCCCAGTTGGCTCTGGAATTGCGCCGTTCACGGCAAAAGACGTGAGCGCCGTCGCCGATCCGGCCGCACCAATCGCATGCAGGAATACTCGCCGACAAGGCAGGGCCTAAATATCGCTCCCGTTTACCGCATAGCTGAAAGGTTTATTCATTCTTTTCAAGCTCATGGTTACCCCGGAGTAATCGAGCGTGAAATTGCGCCGGAGTGCTCAGTTTTCAGATCGCCCGTAAGCGTCTTTTTATAGACGACGGCTGACCGCCTACGTGCTACCCTCTGATTCTGGTTGAGGGTGATTCGCCGCGAGAATACAGCGGCGGATAGAGGGCGAAAGGAAAGATGGCGCTGATTACCCGAAGACGCTTCGCACGGCAAACGGGGTTTGCCGCTGCACTCTATGGATCTCCGTTGAGAGCGCACGGATGGCTCGGGCTCATCGACGCGGATAAACGGAATGGTGCTCGGCTCGACACGGAGGCGATCCGGAAGCTGGCTTCTCGTATTGACGGCCATGTAATCACGCCCGAGGCCTCCGAGTACGACGCGGCACGCTCAATCTTCAACCGGGCATTTGATCGGCGTCCTGCAGTAATCGTGCGCTGCGCGGATCCCCCCGATGTTGCGCGCACTCTCGAATTTGCTCAGACCAAGCATTTGCCCCTGGCTGTGCGCGCGGGAGGCCACAGCCGGCTCGGATTCGGGATGTGCGATTGCGGTGTGGTAATCGACCTCTCTGCGATGAAGCGAGTTGAAGTTGACACCGGCAAACGAGTGGCCCGCGCGGAGGCCGGTGTGCTCGCTCGCGACCTCGACACTGCGACGCAGCGCTTCGGGGTAGCCACAACTTCAGGCGGCTGCCCAACCGTCGGAATAGCAGGCTTTACCCTCGGGGGCGGAGAAGGTCGACTCATGGACAAATACGGGCTCGCATGCGACAACCTGCTATCTGCGCAAGTGGTGACGGTCGACGGGCGACAGGTGGAGGCTAGCCCGAGTTCGAACCCGGATCTTTTTTGGGCCATTCGTGGAGGAGGCGGCAACTTTGGGGTCGTAACAGCGCTGGAATACCAGCTCCATCCGGTGAATCAGGTCCTATCGGGAGCCCTCACCTATCCGGCGGGACGCATTCCAGAGTTGCTGCAAGCCTTCGTTAAGTTCCTTGCGGGAGCCTCGGATGAAATGGACGCATTCGCCCAGTTATTGCCATCGCAACAGGGCCGAAGACTGAAAATCGATGTCTGCTATTGCGGCGAGCCTCAAATCGGGAATAACTTGCTCGGTTCGCTGCGCGGTCTTAAACCCCAGGATGACAGCGTCAAAATCGTGTCCTATCTGGAAGCTCAGGCCGCTGGTGGATTTCTTGCCGCGCCGGTTGCACACTTCCAAACGAATCTGTTTCTTCGAGAGCTCAGCGAGCCTGCCATTCACGCAATTACAACGGCGGTTAACGATGCGCCAGCCACATGCAAGATAATCCTTGTGCCGTTGCGTGGGGCTGTCAGCCGTGTAAGTCCGACCGATACTGCGTTTGCTCTGCGCGAGCCGGGCTATGAGATCGATATTGCAGGTGTTTGGAGTGCTCCTGCAGAAAAGGTGGAGGTTGTACGGTGGGTTCAGGCGACGCGCGATAATTTGCAACCGTTTGCGCATGGAGTTTACATCAACCAGCTGGGCGATACTAGTGAGCAACTGGTCCGCTCGGGTTATGGCCCGAACTATGCTCGTCTCGTCGAAATCAAGAAAAAGTACGACCCAAACAACGTGCTGCGGCTTAACCAAAACATAAAGCCGGTTAGCCCCTCGAACGCTTAGTGCGGCCAGAGGCGTTACGGGTCGCCGGTGGTCAACGATCCGGACACAAAGTTTCTTCAGCTTGTCCGTAACTAAGTCCCTGTAATCATTCACACCAATACGAGCCGCTGCCGACCGGTGCGCCCTCGCGTAATACATATCTCCGAGAAACTTAATTGCATTCTGGGTCCGCTCAGCAAGCTCCTGATAATCCAGCCTGATCGTATTGAGGTTCTCCGCCGTGAGCGGATTGGTTTGCTTCCAACCCCCAGCGGGAGGATTTCAGCTCTACTTCGGACCACTGCACCTTCGGAGTTCTCGAGGGCGAAACTGCGACGTTCAACCCGAACCACAGGTTTGGTCAGAGACCACAACCAAGCTGAAAAGCATCAGCGGAAGAATCGCGCAGTACGCTGGCCGTTTTCGGAATCACATGCCGAAAGCCTTCGCGACTACCCAATGGTAATCGGCGCGCCCACTTCAGCGAAAGGCCGACCATACGGGTTCAGGACCGAAGCGCAGTTACAGGGATCTATC
>JAFARV010000572.1 GCA_019245255.1 Acidobacteriaceae bacterium
ACGTCGCTGCGGATACGCGCGCCCCAGTGATTCACTTCAAACGCTGTGACCTTCGCGGGCCCTACCTGCACGGATCGATGCCAGCCCAGTTCATGCACGCTCGCGTAGCGGCGCGGCCGCAAGAGATCGGAAGTTTTGCAAGCAGTCACGACATGAGTGGACTTACTTTCGAGCTGTCGCAGGCTCGGCAAATCGAAGTGATCCATATGCGCGTGCGAGAGCAGAATCAAATCGATTCGAGGAAGTTCGCGAACAGGCGCGGCCACTTCGACAAGCCGTTTGATGCCGACGGTGAGCGGTCCAAGATTGATGCCTACGCGCCGGCTGAATACGGGATCCGTGAGAACGGTGTACCCGTCCATCTTGACGAGCACGGTGGCGTGTCCATACCAGGCGGCATGCAAACCTCGATCGGGCCAGAGCCTGGGCTGCGGGTGATACGGCGCTGGAACACTTTCACGCGAATAGTCTTTCGATATTTCGCGCAGGAATGCGGGCGCTGCGCGGCGAAGAAACTTGGCAGTTTCAGGAGCACGGGATATGCGCTGAGAAAGCGCGATTGCGTGAGCCACACTGGTTGGACGCCGTCGCAGGTCGGTTTGGTTCAGGATGGGACGGACCACTGCCCTCATCGTCGCACGTGCAATGCCGAGTGCGCGATAGTGCTGTGGCGGCATGCATCCGCGCGCTTCGCGGTCTAACCTGAAACAAAGAGTATATGAACAGGCGGCAGGAACATGCGCTGGTAGTTGCGGTACTACTTTGCACGGCAAGTATGTCTTGCGTGTGTGCAGCGCAACCCATTGTTACCGGATCGTCACAGAGCGCAAACGCTGCGCCAGACGCGCTGGGACGCGAGACACCGCGCAGCAGCATACGGGGCTTTCTCGAGGCATGTCACGACGGTAAGTACGTCCGGGCGACGGGATATCTGGACCTGAGCCGCTTGCCGAAGAATCAGCGCACGACTGAGGGCCCTGAGCTCGCGCGCCAGCTCGGCATTCTGCTCGACCGTGACATGGACTTTGAGGTCGAGGATCTTTCCAGCACAACAGAGGGGCAGCTCAACGATGGGCTCGATCCAGATCTGGAACGGCTGGCAAGATTCCGCGAGAACGGGCGTGCGGCGACGTTGTACCTGCAGCGCCAGGAACACAACGGGAACAGTGTGTGGGTGGTATCTGCGGACAGCGTTTCCCGTATTCCGCAGTGGAGCTCATTATCGCAGGGACCGGCGATCGAGAAACGATTGCCTCCGTGGCTGGTTGAAACGCGGCTATTCGGCACGGCGCTGTGGGTGTGGATCGCGCTGGCCGTTCTCGCATTGCTTCTCTCGGTCGTGTCCAAGCTGCTGTCGCGTATTGTGATCAGCCTGGTGAAGCCGGTTGCAAGGCGCTACGCGCAGGGCTTGCAGGCTTATCGGCTGGAGAGTTTCACCGAACCGCTGCGGCTGCTGCTGTCTGTTGCAGTCTTTCGCGCGTGCATGGAAGCGATTGGACCGTCGGCGCTGTTGCGCGAGTATCTGCTCGGGTTACTGGCGTTGTTGGCCGTGTTTGGTCTGGCTGCCCTACTGATGCGCGTGGTGGACGTGGTTTCCGATCGAATGACGGCGCGGCTGGATCCGAGGCAGCGGGCGTTGTCGTATTCTGTTCTTCCGCTAGGCGTGCGTTTTGTGAAGATTTGCATCTTCTGTCTGGCGCTGCTGATTGTACTTGATCAGTGGGGTCTGCACATTACGACGATTCTCGCAGGCGTCGGCGTGGGCGGACTCGCGGTAGCACTCGCGGCACAGAAAACAATTGAGAACTTATTCGGAGGCATTTCGGTAATCAGCGACCGGCCGGTTCTGGTGGGCGATGTGTGCCAGTTCGGGGGACAGACCGGAGTAGTCGAGGACATTGGACTGCGGTCCACGCGGATTCGCACTGCTGAGCGTACGCTTGTCACGATTCCGAATGCACAGTTCTCGACGATGACGCTCGAGAATTTGTCGCGACGGGACCGGATGTTGTTCAAGCCGGTTCTGCAACTTCATCGCGACACGAGTCCCGATCAGGTGCGGGCGATGATGCAGCGCATCGAGCAGATTCTGAGAGACGAGCCGAAGGTAGATCCGACGGAAGTGCCAGTCCGATTTACAAAGATTGTTCCGGAGGCTTACACGCTGGAGGTGTTCGCGTATGTACTCACTTCGGACGGTAGTGAGTATCTGCGGCAGCAGAGCAGATTGTTGTTGAAGATGCTGGATGCGGCGGCCGAGCTGGGTGTGCGATTTGCGGTTCCATTTCAGGAGTCTGTGACCGCGGCAGCCGCGCAGGCGGGGCAAGGAGGCCCCGGCGCGAGGGACGAGGATTCGGCGCTGCGTTCACTGGCTCTCTGAGGCGCACCAGCTCAGAGCAGGTGCTGCCACGTGGCGAACAGCACGGCGACAGAAGCAACAATCAGCACGGGTACGCCAATCGCAAACGCCACTGCCTTTTGTCCGGATACGTAACCTTCACGCACCGCACGTGTGCACAAAAATGTGAGCACGGGAAGGTTCAGCAAAACGGCAGTAATCAGTCCCGGACTATAGCCTCTGAAGAGAAAAGCGGCCGGGACGTGTGGGACCACCACATTTGCGAGCATGGCCACCATGTAGCCGAACAAGAGGTAGGACCACATGCTTTGGGGGCCTGTGCGCCAGCTTAACCAGGTGATGATCCAGGCCGCGGTCGTGAGAACGGCGGCAGCGAAGCGGAACTCGGCGGCGGTTACAGTCCACGGAAGCTGGGTTTTGTGCGCGGCAACAAACGCCGGCAGCCAGATGGCTTCCTCCAGATTATGTGCGGTGACCACGATGGGAAAGAGCCATTCGAGTCGAGCGAACGACCTTAGCGATGCTGAACGGATCATTGATCATCCACAGCCCGGGGGGCTCCAATCTCCGAGACTTCCGGTTCTGGCGATTTCAATTTGCCACATCAGACGATCCAATGCGAATCACAATTTTCGCATTGCGAGTTTACCGGCAACATCAATGTGCATTCGCAGCCGCGGCTGCCCGCCTTCCTCTGCTGCAGCTTCTGCGGAATTAGC
>JAFARV010000784.1 GCA_019245255.1 Acidobacteriaceae bacterium
CTTGGCGGCCGCGATCGCACCTGCGCTGTTACGCTCCTCGCCGACCACGAACAAAAGACCGAAATTGCGCTGGCCTGCTGCGAGTAATTCATCGGCTGCGCTGACCATCGCAGCGATAATTCCCTTGGTATCGCAAGCGCCTCGTCCCCAGATGTGCGTTTCGTCTTCGCGACTGCCGAACCAGGGAGGGACAGTGTCGATGTGGGTTGATAAGGTCACGACCGGCTGGCCGAATTGTATGAAAATGTTGTCGCGCTGCGGCTCGACGGGCATTCGTTCCAGCCGGCCGGCATGTCGATCCGCCATTTCACCCAAATAGGTAGCAAGGAAGTTGCCAACCTCGAATTCATTTGGCGTGATCGATTCGATATCAATCAGCCGGCGGGTTAGCTCGTACGGATGCATGACCAAATACACTTCAAACGCAGCCCAAGTCGGTGTGTTTGAGGCGGTGACGGGGAGACTGCTGTAAGAAAACCAGGATAACAGAGGGGCGACGCCGTTTATCCCCTTGCGGCTAAGTTATAGGATTTTAAGGCCGTCTGACCCTCGGTGAAGAGACCCTCGGTGAAGGGGTCCGTGGCGGCGGTTCCACGCCGAAGCGCACGTCACCGCGGAGGATGCAATCGACTATCTCCAGAGCTGTCGATTCGAAGGTGTCATGGCCTGCGGAAAGATAGAGCCACTTCGGCAACACCGGATGCGGAGCAAGGAGCGGAAATTCCCGTAGCATTGACTCGTGATGATGCCGTTCCGTTGGGCAGAGCAGACCGTTCCAGGGTTCGGATCGGGCCGTGAGCGCGAGCACGATACGTCCTCGCAAATAAACCGCCTCGCAGCCGAACATCGACCGGCGCTGGTAATCGGCGCGGTCTTGAAGCGGCTCGACAATCCAGGCAAGCGGATGAGTCCGCGTCAGCATGTACGCTGAATTGTACCGCTAAGAACCCGCTTCGCGCTCCAGGCCTGTCTGGATCTCTGGAGCGTCGCCACCACTGTTCTCGGACGGTTCTGTACGCGTGTGTGCTTCAGCCTTGCGCTGCAGTCGCTTGGCCATCTTTTCCTGTTGCCGTTCTTTTCGCTGCTGTTCTTTTTGACGTTTTTGAAATGTTTGCGGGCCGCGACCAGACATACAAGTTCTCTCTTTTCAATTGAAAGGGTCGCCCGGGGACTCACGATCCACCGCAGCGACCCGAAATGTAAGCAGCTTGCGTGGCTGCTCGAACTAATTTACCAGCGTGGTTCGCGACGGCTGCGATTGCCGGATCCGGAACTGGGTCGACGGCCAGCGCCGCCACCGAATCCGCCGCCGGCGGGCTTCGGACGCGCTTCGTTCACATTCATGGTTCGACCGTTCAGGTCGGCGCCGTTGAGCTGTGAAATCGCTGTGATTGCGTCCTGCTGCTCGGTCATTTCGACAAAGGCGAAACCGCGAGACTGACCGGTTTCACGATCGGTGACGATATTCACGCGCTCGACGCTGCCAAAGCGTCCGAATGCTGACTGGAGATCGTCCTGGGTAGTAGAGTAACTGAGATTTCCGACAAATATGTTGGTCACAGTGTTAGTCCTTTTTTAATGGAAATACGTCTTTGTCAGACTGCGCTGAACCAACTCTGATGGAAGAAGGAAGAAAGGGCAGACCGGAAGGCACTCGAAGATAACGGATGCGGGCAAAGACATTACAAGCATAGCAGAAAACGGCTGACGGTACACTCAAAACGGCAACTTTTCACGCGCATGGCGTCCACGGCTTCACATAACGCGGCCAAGGGACCGGGATCCGAGGACACGGGGTTTTTCGGACATCCGCGCGGACTCTCCACGCTCTGTTTCACGGAAATGTGGGAGCGATTCAGCTACTACGGCATGCGTTCGCTGCTGATCCTCTATATGGTGGCCACGCCTGCCAATGGAGGGCCCGGCTTTCCGGTATCAAAGGCGGGCGCGATCTATGGGCTTTACACCGCGATGGTCTACCTGCTCTCACTGCCGGGCGGCTGGATCGCGGATAAGCTGATCGGACAGCGTAAGGCCGTACTCTATGGCGGCATCATCATCGCCCTGGGCCACTATTCCATGGCGATACCCACGCTGGGTACGTTCTATGCAGGTCTGGCGCTGATTGCGGCCGGCACTGGACTGCTGAAGCCGAATGTAAGCACGATTGTAGGGCAGCTCTACTCGATCGACGACCACCGGCGGGACGCTGGGTTTTCGCTTTTCTACATGGGTATCAACACTGGCGCATTCATCTCCCCATTGCTTTGCGGGTACGTCGGCGAGAAGGTTAACTGGCATTACGGTTTCGGCCTGGCAGGCATTGGAATGACCCTCGGTCTGATCCAATACCTGCTGGGGTGGCGCCATCTAGGAGATGCCGGAATGCACCCCGCCGGGGCCGAAGATGCGCACGAGGCGCGGAAACAGCGCCGGACTGCCAAGCGGGCGGGATTGGGCCTGATGGCGGTGGGGGTCGCGCTGGCTCTACTGGCGATCTCCGGAATTCTAAATATCACGGCGGAGCGCGTTGCGGATGCGGGCGGATTGGTGCTCGCAGCAGCCACGGTCGCCGCCTTTGCGGGACTGTTTAGCACGGGTGACTGGTCGCCGGTTGAACGGAAGCGGTTGATCGCCGTTGTCGTGTTCTTTATTGCAGCCTGTCTCTTTTGGGCAAATTACGAACAGGCCGGCTCTACTCTGAATCTGTTCGCCGAATTCAACACACGCCTCACGCTGTTCCACTTCAACTATCCTGCAAGCTGGTTTCAGTCGCTGAATCCAGTGTTCATTCTGCTTTTCGCACCGGTATTTGCCTGGTTGTGGGTTTGGCTGGGTCCCAAGGATCCGTCGAGCCCGGTTAAGTTTGCCCTCGGGCTCATTCTAGTGGGGTTAGGATTCGCAATTCTGGTGCCTGTAGCCGGCGGTGGACGTGTGAGCGCGATGTGGCTGACCGTAACGTACTTCCTGCAGACGGTAGGCGAACTGCTGTTGAGTCCGGTCGGCCTTAGTGCAATGACGAAGCTGGCGCCTGCACGCGTGGCAAGTTTCATTATGGGTATCTGGTTTCTTGCCGACGCAGTGGGCAACTACATTGGCGGACGGCTGGCGTCCGTTTACGAGAGCTTCCCGCTACCGGAACTGTTTGGGATCGTGGCGGAGGTAACGGTAGGACTCGGGATCATTATGATGCTGCTGGTCCGGCCGGTAGAGCGGTTGATGAGCGGTGTGCGATGAGCCGGAGCAAATCGATTGGCCCGATGAATACCGTCGGACAGCCCTAATGCATGGCCCGGGCCTGCTGCTCGCCCGGCCGCGGACGGCGCATAATGAAGGGCAGCGGGCTCAGGCAGAGCACAATCACCGACATAACCCAAAAGCTGTTTTCGAAGCTCAGCGCGCTGGCTTGCTGCGCGAAGACCTGATAAGCCATGTGCATAGCTTTTGACGTTGCTGAGACCGCATCGAAGCCTTGCGACAAAAACGCGCTTTTGAAACCATTCAGCATCTGTTGAAAGTTCGAATCGGACCGGTTTGCCTGCTCAATGAATGTGTGCAGATGAGTTTGGTCCTGGCGGGACAAGAAGGTGGTGAGCAGCGAGGTGCCGATAGCGCCACCCATGTTGCGGGCGAAGTTGGAAAGGCCGGAGACCTGGTTGTTCTTTTCACGCGGCACGCCAATGTAGTTCAACGTGCTGATGGGGACGAAGATAAGGGGCATGAACACGACCTGGATCATGCGAAGAATCACCATGGTCCGGAAGTCGATTCCAAGATAGATGATCGTCATCAAGTGCAATGTCGCCGAAGTGCCGAGAAAACCGATAGCGACGAGAAGGCGCGGGTCGATTTTTGTGCCGGTGAGGCGGCCTGCGATGGGCATCATTAACATCAGGACAAAACCGCCGGGCGATAAAGCCATGCCTGCCCTTTCGGCGGTGTAACCAAGACTGGTCTGCAGGAACTCGGGTATCAAGACCGTGGATCCGAAGAGGACGATACCCAACGTAAACGAAAAGAAAACCGCCGTTCCGAAGTTGCGATTCTTGAGCAGACGCACGTCGACGATCGGGTCTTCGTGATACCACTCCCAAAGAAAGAACGCGACCAGCGTCGGAAGACCGATGCTGAAGAAGACCGTTATGAGCGGGGAGGCGAACCAATCCTTCTCCTGACCTTTGTCAAGCACGATCTGGAAACAGGCGACGCCTATGACGATGAGAGCAAGCCCGATGTAGTCGATCTTGACCCCTGAATGACGTTCCTGCTCGATCCAGGGCGGGTCTTCGACGAGGCGGTGCGTCAGGAAGAGAGACAGCAGGCCCACCGGGATGTTGATGAAGAAAATCCAGTGCCAGGAGAAGTTGTCGGTAATCCAGCCGCCGAGCGTGGGACCAACAGCAGGAGCAACCACCACCGCCATGCCGTACATCGAGAACGCCATTCCACGTTTTTCGACCGGGAACGTATCGGCGAGTATGGCCTGTTCGGAGGGCTGAAGACCTCCGCCGCCTGCGCCTTGCAGTACGCGCGCGATGATGAGCATCGGCAGGCTGGTTGCGATGCCGCACAGGAAGGAACAAGCCGTGAACAATGTCACGCACAGCATGTAGAAGCGCTTGCGGCCAATCACGGTTGAAAGCCACCCAGAGATCGGCAGGACGATAGCGCTCGAGACCAGGTAACTGGTGAGCACCCAAGTCGCTTCGTTGTAGGTTGCGCCTAGTGATCCCGCGATGTGGGGCAGCGACACGTTGGCAATGGAAGAGTCGAGCACCTCCATGAATGTCGCGAGCGTGACCGTCATCGCGACTACCCACGGATTGTGTGACGGCTTCCAGTCGCCGTGCGGAATAGCACGCTGCTGCATGGGCTTCAATCCCCGATTTGCACCTTTGGCTCGACTGACATCCCGGGGCGCAGGCGAGTAAGGCCGTCCTGATTTCGATTAAAGCGGAGGCGGACCGGAATACGCTGGACGATCTTAACGAAGTTTCCGGTTGCATTCTCCGGCGGCAAAACACTTGCGACCGCACCGGTAGCGCCGCCTATGTCCTGCACAACCCCGTTGAAATCCCCGCCCAGGGCGTCTACGTGAATGCTGACCGGTTGTCCTGGTTTGATCCTGCGCAGTTGCGTCTCTTTGAAGTTCGCGGTCACCCAGAGATCGTTAATCTGCACGATCTGCAT
>JAFARV010000815.1 GCA_019245255.1 Acidobacteriaceae bacterium
ACCCGGCGAGTCCTTCAAAATCCTGACTTTCGCGCCCGGCGAACTAAGCGGCAGTTTTGATCGGATCCTCGGCGACCCCAATTTCACCATCGACTACAACGAAGCTGGTGGATACGTGAGCATCACCGCCGAACCGGTGCCGGAACCCGGGACTCTGCTGCTGACGGGCTTCGCCCTGTTTGGGTTCGGAGCATATGCGGTGTGCCGGTTCGTTAAGCGTTGCGAGCCAGTTGTGGAATAGATTCCTTGCGCTCTGAGCATTCGATCAAGATGCCCAGGCGCTTGTCTCTCGTTTCCTGCCGCTTGGCGCTGACGACCCACCAGGTGGCAGTTCTTCGGTACCATGGCGGTTTCGATTGGAAGTAAGTCCAGGCGCCTTTGTTCGCCCGGAAGTGCGCTTCCTGTGCAGCGTCGAAGGCCACCTCACGCTGCTCGAACGCATAAATGGCAGAACGGGATTCCAGCCGGGCTTCGAAGGCCTTGATACCCGCCGGGCGCATCAATTGCTGACGCGTCAATTCGCCAACTCGCTTGATGTTGATGGCGCTCCAGGTGCTGCGCCCTTTGCGCGGTGTAAAGCGTATGCTGTAGCTCTCATCATCGAGCTTGCGTCGAACACCATCAATCCAGCCATAGCAGAGCGCAGCATCGACCGATTCCGGCCAGGTAATGCTTGGCTTTCCCGAATCGCGTTTGTAGAAGCCGACGAGTAACTCCATTTCTGTTGCGTGATGCTCTTCGAGCCAGGCGCGGAAGTTTGCGGGCGTGGCAAAAAACTTCGGCTTAGGCGCTGATGACGCCGGCTTACTTCCGCTGCGAGTTTTCGCGGGCGGTAAGGAACTCATCGCCTTTTTTCCATGTGGGCAACTGGGGCAGGTTCGCAGCGTCAAGCCCGAGCTTTAAGCCAAACTGCGCCATCTGCCGCATGCTGCCAAAGTCCCAGTCCTCGTGATATTCGTCTGAGGGCTGATGATAGTGTTTCTCGTTGTATTCTTCGAAGGCTTTTTTGCCGAAATCAGGCGGTTTTCCGATATAGTCTCTTCCGGCATCAATCGAGAACGCCGGAATGCCGACGCGTGCCAGTGAAAAGTGATCCGAGCGGTAATAGTGGCCCTGCCCGGGCTCCGCATCGGGCTTAATTTCGAGGTGCATCTCGCGCGCGTCGCGCTCGACGTCAGGCCAGAAAGTGGTCCGTTCAGCCCCGGTCACCAGCACGTCGCGCGTTTTGCCGAATGGGTAAAACGCATCGAAGTTGAGATCGAGAGCGGTTTCGCCTGCAGGCACTTTGGGATGTTCCCCATAGTATTCGGATCCGAGAAGGCCCTGCTCTTCCGCAGTTACGAATATAAACAGCCCGCTGCGTTTTGGTTTTTCAGGCAACGCTGCCCATGCGCGTGCGATCTCAAGAACCATAGCGCATCCAGTCGCATTATCAACGGCGCCGTTGTAGATTTTGTCCCCGTTCACAGGTACGCCGATTCCAAGATGGTCCCAATGCGCGGTAAAGAGGACCGCCTGGCCCTTAAGTGTCGTTCCGTCGATCCGTCCGATCACGTTCCGGCTTTCGATATTTCGCAGAGCAACCGGAATATGCCCAACCACATGGATACCGAGAGGAATGGGCCGGAACGACCTCTCGTTCGCAAGAGCGAGCAGTTGGTCGATCGTCTTTCCGGTCGGCGTCATCAGACGGCTGCCGGCTTCCTCAGTAAGCCAACCCGCGAAATCGAGCCCTTTTTCGCCGGGCTTGAGCTTCAGTTCGGAATGCTCCTGGCTCCATGAGCTGCTCACAACGTTCCATCCGTAGCCTGCTGTGGGAGTTGTGTGGATAATCAGCGCCGCCACCGCTCCGCGCCGGGTTGCCTCTTCGAACTTGTAAGTCCATCTCCCGTAGTAAGTGAGCGCAGGTCCGGCAAAGAAATCGGGTGTGTTCGATGGTGGCTCATTGGTGAAGAAGATAAGCACCTTGCCTTTGACGTCGACGCCCTTGTAGTCGTCCCAACTGTATTCAGGAGCGCTGATGCCGTGGCCGACGAATATTGCTTCGGCATCGAAGTCATTTTCGGGTTTTTGTGTGAACGCCGTCCCGACGAAATCCTTCACCCAATTGAACGAGAGGTTTTGACCACGGCCCGCGGACTTGAGACTGACAGCGGGCTCCGTCCTACACCCGACAAGCGGCACGCGCTGAAAATAACTTCCCTCATCTCCGCCCGGTTGAACGCCTTCAGACTTGAGCTGCGATGCAATGTACTCGGTTGCTAACTTCTCGCCGTGAGTGCCAACACCGCGTCCTTCGAGCTGGTCACTGGCCAGATACTTCACGTGTTCTCTAATTTTTTCAGCGGAGATATCCGGCTGCTGAGCGAATGCGGCAACGGCAAGTGCCGGCAGCACATAACGAAGCATTCTTACAGTCTATCGGCAGCGCTGGCATAATGGGGCAGAAGCAATAAGCCAGATCGTATGGACAACCGGGGCAAGCTGAAGATCTACCTTGGATACGCGGCCGGCGTCGGCAAGACTTACCAGATGTTGGAAGAGGCGCAGTGTCTGAAAGTGGGCGGCGTCGATATCGTCATCGGGTACTTTGAACCGCACGGTAGGAAAGACACCATCGCAAAGACCGCTGGACTCGAGATGATCCCGCGTAAAAAGGTGACTTATCGCGGCGCTGCATTCGAGGAGATGGACACCGATGCGATCGTCGCCAGGCACCCGCAAGTGGCAGTCGTCGACGAATTCCCGCATACGAACGTGCCGGGCTCGGAACGCGAGAAACGTTGGGAAGACGTCTTATTCATCCTGGAGCAGGGAATCGATGTGCTGACGACCATGAACGTGCAGCATCTCGAAAGCCTGAACGATCAAATGGAGCAGTTCACAGGTATAAAGGTTCGCGAAACGATACCTGACTGGGTCGTGAAGCAATCGGACGAGGTCGTCATGGTTGACCTCACGCCGCGCGCGCTACTGAACCGTTTGGAGCGGGGTGTCGTATATCCGCCCGAAAAGGCAAAGCGGGCGCTGGAAAATTTCTTCAAGGAATCGACGCTGGTTGCTCTGCGCGAGATGGCATTGCGGCAGACGGCTCACGAAGTGGAAGAGCGCCTCGGGCACGAAGTGAAGCAAACAGATGCAACCGCGGTGCAAGATTCAGTGCAGTACGGATCTCGAAAACTTGAGGATGCCGTAGTTATTTATGTAAGCGATGAGCCATCGACGGCGATGCTGATCCGGCGCGGCCGGCGCGTTGCTGATGTCATTCACGCCAAGTGCTTTGCGGTTTGCGTCGCCGAGGACCCGACTCTGCACGGAATGCCTGCCGTTAAGCGCGAAGCCGTCGAGCGCCATCTGAACTTTGCAAGAAACATGCATATCGACACGTGTGTGCTCGAGGGGCGGGATGCCGCGAAAGCGCTGGTCGAATTTGCCCGCAGTCAGCACGCGCGACAGATTTTTCTTCCAAGATTTGTCGGCAAAGGTATGGATCGGTTACTGGGGACCTCACTGGTGAACCGGGTGGTGTCGCTGGCCCAGGACATGGAGGTCACTATCGTCGCCGACCGGCGGAACCGGGCGGCGTAATCACGCTACGGCTGCTGGAACATAATTAATCGCGTCTCATGGAAAGTGGAAACGCAAGCGCTCGCGATCTGACGGTTTTGCTGCATGCCTGGCGGGAGGGCCAACCTGACGCCCGCGAAGAGCTGGTGCGGCGTGTCTACCCTCAGCTTCGATCGTTGGCATCCCGATACCTGAGCAGCGAGAAACCCGGACACACCCTGAACGCTACTGGACTGGTGCATGAAGCCTTTCTTAAGATTGTCGGAGCCGACATTTCCTGGGCCGACCGGGCGCATTTCTTCGCGATATCGGCGCGCGTCATGCGACAGATCCTGGTGGATCACGCCAAAAGTCATGGCCGTGTGAAGCGCGGAGGAGCGGCCCCAAAGCTCTCACTCGAAGACGCCGTGGTTATTGCCCCAGCGCCCGAAGAACGCCTCTTAGATCTCGACGAGGCCTTACACGAGCTTGCGGCGATTGATAGCCGCAAAGCGCAACTGGTTGAAATGGTGTACTTCGGTGGTTTAAGCCAGGCTGAAGCTGCGGAAGTACTCGGGGTTTCCGAAGCAACGGTTCAGCGGGACCTGCGATTAGCGAAGGCGTGGCTCTATCGGGCGCTCAACGAAAAGTAAGCGCTGAACAGACGAACCCTGCATTTTTCGGTAGAATCTCATCCGAGGTATTTATCCATTTGCAAACCGCGCCGATCCGCGACTCGGACCGCTGGCGGCTGATTGAGGATTTGTTCCATGCAGCCCTCGAGCTTGACCGAGGAAGCCGGCCGCGCTTCCTGGAGCAGGCGTGCGGCAGTGACACCGACTTGCGTCAGCAAGTGGAATCGCTTCTGTCCGGTGTAGAAGAAAGCACCGTCTTCGTCGAGTCTGCCGTCCAGGGGGTGGCCAGAGCCTACCTGGCCCACGAGAGCGCGACTCAAATCGAGCCGGACGTTTGCCTGGATCATTACCGCGTAGTGCGTATGCTCGGTTCGGGCGGTATGGGTGAAGTTTATCTGGCTGAGGACATCCGGCTGAGCCGGCGCGTCGCTTTGAAGCTACTGCCGCCGCACTTAACGCGCGATAGCGATTCCCTGAAGCGCTTCGAGCAAGAAGCCCGATTGCTATCGTCGTTGAATCACCCGAACCTTCTTACCGTGTTCGAGTTCTGCCACGCTGAGGGACGGGATTTTCTCGTCACCGAGCTTGTCGAAGGCCAGAGTCTGCGCGAGGTTCTCAATGGGAAACAACTGGATCCCGACACGGCGATAGATATAACGACACAAGTAGCAAGCGCCCTCACCGCGGCCCACGCATCCGGCGTTATTCACCGCGACATCAAACCGGAGAACATTATTGTCCGGCCGGATGGGTGCGTAAAGGTATTAGACTTCGGTATCGCAAAGCTAGCCGAGTCCGAGGCTGAGGCGGCGGGACTCACCCGCAGATCCGGTGAGTCTCTTACCGTCGCCGGCGCGATGCTTGGAACTCCGCGATATATGTCTCCCGAGCAGATTCGCGGTTTGCCGCTCGACGCTCGAACAGACGTCTTCAGCCTCGGGGCGGTGCTCTACGAGATGCTGGCCGGCTCTCCGCCTTTCGCAGGGGAGACGGCGAGCGATGTGATTGCCGACGTGCTCCGGGGTGAACCGGAAAAATTAGAAGACCACGCCCGGAACTGCCCATCGCAATTGCGAGCCATTGTCTCGCGCGCGCTTACGAAGGACCGCGACCGCCGATACCAGAGTGCATCGGATCTTTTTGTCGAACTACAACGCTTCCGCCACGAACACCACGTCCGGGAGGCCACAGAGCGCATCCGCAGGCGTTGGCTCGCATCGGCCCTCGCTATTGCAGCGCTGCTTACGGCCGTGTTTTTTGCGCTGCGGCTTTCGCAACCCGACCACAGGAATATCACGCCGCGCAGCCTCGCCGTGTTGCCATTTCGAAACTTGAGACCCGATCCGAATACTGACTTCCTGGGCTTCTCACTAGCGGACGAAGTCACCACGAAACTCGGATATGTAAAGGGTCTCACCATGCGACCGGCGTCCGCCATTGGCCGATACCGGGACAGTGGTTCCGATGTCAGGGCTGCCGCAGCAGATCTGCGAGCCGACATGATCGTGACTGGAACATATATCAAAGACGGCAGCGACCTCAGAATTACCGCCCGCTTGATCACGTTCCATCCGGAAGCTGTGTTATGGCAAAACACGCTGAACGTGAAGTACGACAACCTTCTCACTGTGCAGGACAGGGTAGCGCAGATGATTGTACAGCGGCTTGCGTTACCGCTGGGGCCTGACGAACACGCGCGGCTAGGACCGGGGCGCCCGGTAAATCATCTCGCCTACGAATATTACTTACGCGGTATCGATCTGTATTCTCTATCAAATTTCCCGTCCGCCATTGCAATGCTGGAAAAGTCCGTCGCGATCGATCCCACCTACGCGCCTACATGGGCCAGCCTCGGACGTGCTTACACAACCAACGCCTCGCTCGATTTCGGGGGGCGCGACGACTATCGCCGTGCTGAACAGGCCTATGAAAGAGCCATAGCTTTGAACCCGGCCTTGCCTGAGCCCCGCATTTACATGGCAAACTTACTGACGGACACAGGCAGGGTGGAGCTTTCCGTGCCGCTGCTGCGTACGGCGCTCGAGAGCAGTCCAAACAACGCCGAAGCGCATTGGGAATTGGGGTACGCATATCGCTTTGGTGGAATGCTGAACGAGTCCGTAGCGGAGTGTGAGCTGGCGCGGCGGCTAGATCCGGAAGTCAAGATCAACAGCTCCGCACTAAACAGCTATTTGTATTTAGGCGAATATGACCGGTTCCTGAAGAGTCTCCCCTCAAACGATTCCGCATTACTTGTCTTTTATCGCGGCTTTGTGGAATACCACGTGGGACAAAGGCAGGCGGCTGTTGCGGAATTTACGCGAGCTTATGAACTTTCTCCGGACTTACTACAGGCTCAGGTTGGAAAGGCGCTTGCGTATGAAGTTATGGGCCATCCCGCATCAGGGTTGAAGTTCCTTGAAGATACCGCGAATAAGATGAACGAACGCGGTGTCAGTGATCCCGAGGCTATGTACAAGGTGGCGGAAGCGTATGCAATATTGGGTGACACCAAGCGCGCTTTAACGGTTTTGGACCAAAGCGTACTGGGCGGGTTTTTCTGTTATCCCTACATTGCTCGCGATCCGTTGCTGAATCCACTGCATGGGCGCGCTGAGTACAATCAGATCCTTCAGCAAGCGCGACAGCGATGGCAGCAGTTTGAGCAGCGGTTCGGAGAGACTTCGTAGCGCGAAGGGCGCGGATACGCGCCACGAGTCAGTTTCGTGAGGTTCCCAAAAAGCAAAAATGCGCGCCTCGGCCGGTGAAAGCCAAAGCGCGCTTCGAGAGCCGAATTTAACCGCGATTAGCGGGAGACTACTGTCCAACTTGTGAGCGTGTTCTGATTGTCGTCAACAGCCGAAAGGCGGAAAGCGTCCGGTCCGAGACGGTTAACTGCGAGTCCGAATGCTCCTCCGTTGTTCGGGTCGACCGGCATCTGGCCCACGAAAACGCCCTCTCTCGTGTATTCGACGAGTTCACTGGGCTGGTTGGGATCGGCATTCGATCCGTCGCTGTTTGCAATCAGGAAGTGTCCGTTGGGCAGGGTGGTCATATCCAGTGGCCCATGAAGGTGAGTCAGGTCCTGGAAGAGAAGCGTATGCGCCTGCCCGGTGGTGGCGTGTGCGGCGTTTGCGATCTGATAAACCGCGTTTTCGAGCGAGGACGCAACATAAAGAATGTCGTTGTGCGGGTCATAGGACAGACCGGAAGGGCCAAGCACAATGGCGGCCGGATCAGTGCGATGCGAGAATCCATCCGCGATTACCGTCGATTGCACGAATGCACGCCCAGGTGCGTACTCCAGATCGAAGCGGGAAATGACTCCACTTAACACGTTCGATACGAA
>JAFARV010000856.1 GCA_019245255.1 Acidobacteriaceae bacterium
AATGAGCTCTCGAATGAGCTATTCGCGCTGCAGCGAGAACTGCTGGACGACTTCGGTGAGAAGATTGCGATTCCAACCAAACCGAAGAAGACACGAGCACGCGTTTCCGCGGCTAAGACCACTGCGAAGCCGCAACCCGCTGCTCCATCCCCTCAGGTCATTTCTCTCGAGAAGCAGCTTGAGCGGCAAAGAAAGAAGCTCTCGGAACTAAGGGGGACCTCGAAGCCGACCAAGGCGGTTGAGGACCGGATATACGAGCTGGAGGATGCGATCCGGTTGGCTCAGGGGAAGTGATGGGCTGGGCATCGCGGCGAGATGCTCGGATTTGTTTGCTTCGGGTTTCAGTTTTGTGCGACGCCCTTAGCTAAACTGGATTAGCTAAGCATGAAGACAAGTGTGGTTACAATTCATCAGGCAAAAACGCACCTCTCCCGGTTGATTAAAAGGGCTTCCAGCGGAGAAGACGTGATCATCGCGCGTGGTTTAAAACCGGTGGCACGGCTTGTTCCAATTGGTGAGACAAAGGGTAAACGGACGCCAGGGTCGCTGAAAGGCAAGCTGGTGGTGGCGCAGGAGTTTTTCGATGCTCTGCCGCAGGCGGAGCTTTCCGCCTGGGACTCGCATTGATGCAGGTGCTCCTAGACACTCATGCCTTGCTTTGGTGGCTCTCGGATGATCCTGCACTGACAGTGCGGGCCCGCAAGATCATCAGCGAAACCAAGAACCTTATCTTGGTGAGTGCGGCATCGGCGTGGGAGATTGCAACCAAGGTAAGGCTTGGGAAGTTGCCGACAGCGGCCGACCTTACCTCCGATTTTTCCGGTCACCTGCAGCGGGAAGGCTTTGAGATGCTAGCAATCTCCTGGGATCATGCAATTCGCGCGGGCGTACTTCCGGGTCCTCACAAAGATCCATTCGATCGCATGCTAATAGCTCAGGCCCAGGCAGAGAACGTACCTATCGTGAGCAATGAACTCCTGTTTGATACTTACGGAATACGTCGCGTCTGGTGAACAAGACTTGTGGCGTGGCGGGTATGACTTACATACATACAAAGGCATCGCTCACGTTGAGAACTGATTTGGAAGAGGGTTTTGCAGCACCGTGTTCACAATCCGAGCTTTTCTTTCAACTGCTTTACACGGTCGCGCGAGACTGTAAGTTCGGTATCTTTTCCGTCGTTGATGCGCAACATCAGCCGCTCAGAGAACCAGGAGTGTAACTCCTTCACAAACTCCAGGTTCACGATTGTGGAGCGATGGATGCGCACGAACCGTGCGGGGTCCAGCTTGTTCTCGAGCTCAGTAATTGTGTAATCGACGATGTACTCCTTCTTCGGAGTCGCCGCATAGGTCAGCTTCTCGTTGGCGTAGAAATGCGTGACCCGGCCAATGTCGACAAACTCAATGCGCTCCCCGCAGCGCGACGGCAGGCGCGAAGGAAACGCGCGGCGGTCAGGAATCGCAGATGCGAGTTGCTGCAGCAGAGTTTCAATTCTGGGTTTGGGCTCCGTTCCTCCGAGTATCCGCTCCAGCTTATTGAGCGCGCGTTCCAGTTGTTTCTCCTCGACCGGCTTTAAAAGGTAATCGACGGAGTTCACCTCAAATGCCTGAAGCGCATACTCGGAAAATGCCGTAGTGAAGACGACCAACGGCTGCGGGTCAAGCTTGGTCAAGACGTCGAATCCGGAAAGAGCGGGCATTTGAATATCTGTGAAGACGACGTCAAAAGGCTCGGCGCCAAGTCTTTCAACGGCTACCGCGGGATCGGTGGTCATTCCCGCGATTTCGACGCGACCGGTCTTTTCAAGCAACCGAGCAAGGCGATTCAAAGCGAGCTGTTCGTCATCGACGAGAAATGCGCGGAGCAAATGGATCATGCCACGATTCGCTTCACCCCAGCAATCGGAACTGAAAAGGCTACCGAAGTCCGTCCGAAACCGCTGGCGATGTCAAGGCAGGCAACATCGCCAAAGAGCGCATGTAGACGCTCCTGCAGGTTGCTCAATCCGTGACCGGAGGGCAGTTCAACTGCCTTAAAGCCCGGACCATCATCCGCAACCTCGATCGTGATTCGGTCCGTGTTGGTGCTTACTGCGACGCGGATCTCTGCCCCTTGCCTTCGAGCGCTGACCGCGTATTTGACACTGTTTTCGACCAGCGTCTGGATAGAGAGCGGAGGAACAGAACCCGCTGCCGCCGATGGACTGACATCGATGTGATAGCGCAGCCGATCCCCGAACCGGACGCTTTCGATGTCGAGGTAATCACGGACGATCTTCATTTCCCGTTCCAACGGAACTAAACCAGTTTGTCCGGCATCGAGAGAAAACCGCAGCAGTCCCGCCATTTGAGTCAACAGCTGCTCTGCATGATCGGGATCTTCGTGAATCAATGATGATACGGAGTTAATCGTGTTGAACAGGAAATGGGGATGGATGCGCGACTCAAGTGATGCAAGCCGCGCTTCGGTAGCAAGCTTTAACGCTCTTTCGCGCTCCAGTTCTTTGGTCTTGAGCTGCAGTTCGGTAACCCTCAAACGCTCTTGCAAGCGTTCGTAGACGTCGATGGCAAAGGTGATAACAGCAGCGATCAGGACGGAGAGCCGG
>JAFARV010000988.1 GCA_019245255.1 Acidobacteriaceae bacterium
TCTCGCCTGACGTACCTTTCGCTCGGGGTAATCGCGGGTTTTTTAATTGCCGGTAAAGGATGGTGGCGGAACGTTCTCGGCTGGCAGCTGGTTCCGAGATCGCCGGGTACGGCAGATGTCGGGATGATATTGACCTTGGCTGGCATCATTTTCGATCTCTGGGCCCGTTTTGTTCTCGGCAGAAACTGGAGTGGGACCGTTACTGTCAAGCAAGATCACGAACTGGTACAATCTGGTCCGTACGGAGTTGTCCGCCATCCGATCTATTCAGGCTTTCTGCTTGCGCTGGCAGGCACAGTGATCGCTCAGGGCGACGTCGGGGCGTTCCTCGGATTGGTGTTAGCCACGCTTGCACTTCGCCTGAAATCGCTTACCGAAGAGGCGTTCATGACACAGCAGTTCGGCTCCCAATACACTACGTACAAAAGAACAGTAAAGGCGTTGATTCCGTTCGTGTGGTAGGCGCCGCCCGGGTCTGCTGCCGGCGCGATAGCATAGGGCACTATGAAACCCAATCCGTTTCTGCTTCTTGCAGCGCTCGCTTGCACCGCCGGCCCCCTTTCCTCCGCCGGTCTCCTCGGGCGCGATCACCCAATCGTCAACGCCTATTACGCGCAATGGACCGTTTACAGCGGCTTTACCGTGAAAACGGTGGACACGAGCGGTACCGCGCGACAGCTGGATGTGCTTACGTATGCGTTTGTCAATATAGGCACGAACGCGCTCGGCCAGTACGAATGCACGTCGTACGATTCATGGGCCGACAATGGAACCGGTTACGGTGCGACGCCAAACACAAGCGTGGGCGGCAAAGTTCTTCCATCGAATGGACTGACCGGGAACTTCGGCCAGCTTTTGCTGTTAAAGCAGAAATACCCGGACCTCAAGATAGTAATCACCATTGGCGGCGCAAGCTTGCCTCCACAGGCCTTTGCGGCCATGTCGTCGACAGCTGCCAGCCGCGAGCATTTCGTCAGCTCATGCATCGCCGATTACATTCAAGGGCACTTCACCGGCGCATTCGGTCAGCAGCCAAACCAGTGGGAGCCCAAGAGCACCAGCGTTCAGACCGCGCCTGGGCCGCCAGTTCCCGATACACCCGGCTTGTTTGATGGAATCGAAATTGATTGGGAGTTCCCGACCGCCGCCGATACGGCCAACTTCACGGCCTTAATGAAGGAGTTTCGAAGACAGCTTGATGCGATTCAGAAACACCGCTACATTTTGTCTTATGATGCGCCTGCAGGGCAGCAGAACTTTTCGAACATCGACATCGCGGCGGTTGACCGGTACGTAACGTATGTCGATCTCATGACCTATGACTACTCGGGTCCATGGCAGTCTCAGACGGGCTTCGTCGCCCCGCTTCGGGCCACACAGTACGATCCGGATCCGACACTAAACATCGTGTACACAGTCAATTCCTATGTTGCGAACGGAGCTTCGCCGGAAAAGATTCTGCTCGGCGTACCGTTGTATGCGTATGGGTGGAAAGTGAATGCGCCATCTACGCGTGAAGGTCAATTTGAACCTGCGACGCCGCTGGCTGTCAGCACAGAACCGTTCAGTTACATCAAGACGACCGTTGAACCCGTTTGGCAGTTGTTTCGAGACAGGGAAACGAATGGCGGCACAACGAGCACACCGTGGCTATTCGACGGCACGACCTACTGGACATTCGATGACGAACACTCGATTCACGAGAAGATGACCTTTGCGGCAAACCAGGGCTTGGGTGGCGCTTTCGCTTGGGAACTGAGCAACGATCTTCCCGATGGCGACCTGATGCGCGCGATATATGCGGGCTTGAACGGGCAACGGTTTTGAGTACCAAGCCGGCGACGGCATCGCACTCTGGATTCGGCAGCCGGATCACTGCACAAACGTCATTCCGGACGTTTCTCAATCTCCCGCAGTCGGCGGAAAAGCGTTGTTCGCCCAATCTGCAGCAGTTGAGCGGCACGCTGGCGGTCGCCGCCCGTTTCATCGAGAGCACGCATGATTGCGAGACGCTCGAGCTCGTGCATAGGAAGGAGTGGTACATGTGTCCAATTGCTGCACGTATTTCCCTCTAAGCCCGGCTCGGTCGCATGCAAATCCCGCAATCCAGGAATGAGTTGATTGGGGGCGCAAATCGTAGATGGCAGATCCGATCGCTTGACCAGATTCCCGCTGCTTCGGGCGCGAATTCGTTGAATGCAGTTCTCTAACTCCCGCACATTCCCGGGCCAGTCATAGCTCAAAAAATAACCGAGCACGTGATCGGGAATCTGAAAGTTCGACCCCGAAAGGAAGTGCGAAATCAGCACAGGAATATCTTCTTTTCGCTCTCGCAGGGGAGGAACATGCAGCTTCGCTACGTTCAGGCGATAATACAGATCTTGCCGAAATCGTCCAGCACTTACCTCGCGTTTTAGATCCCGATTCGTCGCCGTGATGATCCTGAAATTAGAATGCAACTCCCGTGCTGAACCAACTCTCCGGTATGTCTTCTGCTGCAAGAGTCGCAGCAGCTTCGCTTGTACCTCGAGAGCCAGTTCTCCTATCTCATCGAAAAACGCAGCGCCTCCGTTTGCAGCATCAATAAGCCCCGGCCGTCCCGAATCAGCGCTCGTGAATGCTCCGCGTACGTGCCCGAATAGCTCACTTTCGGCTAGCTGCGGCGTCAGGTGAGTACAATCAACGACAACAAACGGTCCTCGCCCTCCATGAACTGCTTGGGCGATCAGCTCTTTCCCGGTCCCCGTCTCTCCTTGGATAAGCACCGGGCAATTCTGCAGTCGCAGCCGCTCTGCTTGCTCGATCAAGGCGGCTATTTTGTCGGAGGCATAAACCATGAACGAATCCTCGTTGAACCGGCACGTCGGGCACTAAACAGAAGCTCGAAACGCTTAGCTCAAGTATTCCACAGAATCCGGTACTGAGCTATTCCACTCAGGGGGTAAGGGGTAACCAAAATCTTAACTAAAATTCGCTAAAAAAAGCGCTATCGTTTGAAAAGACAGATCCAGTACTTACTAAGTAACAGCTTAATCTGTCCGAATTGGAGGAAATAGATATGGTGCCCATAGTTATAAGATTGGTTACGGAATTGCTTAACTGGCTCTCTCAGATCTTCCATTAAGACATTTCCTTACGACATAACTGACTCGACCACACGCCTGGTGATGCCAATGTATCCAGAAACTCTAGTAGCGGCAGACTCATGCGAAACTTTGGCTCCAGCCTCAGGCCAGGGCGAGCGGTTCCATTTAAGCGGAGCGATCGGACTGGGGGGCGCGGGGTGTGTGTACAAGGCCTGGGACGACGTTCTCTGCAAGACGGTCGCGCTAAAGATGGTTCAGTTAGCTGGGCCGGCGGCTGAAATGCAACTCCGGCGCGAAGCCGCAGTTGCGCAGAGTTTGACGCACCCATCCATTGTAAGAATTCATGACGTTGTTTGCTTCCGGGGTCAAACCTGTATCTCTATGGAGTATGTAAACGGCACTGATTTGGCGGCCTATCTATCCGAGCGACGCAAGCTGGATGTCCACACAGTGGCCCATATCGCCGGACAGATTTGCTCAGGGCTTGCGGCTGCACATGACGCCGGAATTATCCACTGCGACCTGAAACCAGCCAATATCATGCTCGAAGACGATCGTGTGCGGATCGTCGATTTCGGACTCGCCGTAGAACTGAATGCTCCGGCGAGTGAGCGTACCTGGGCAGGTACGCCTGTCTACATGTCTCCCGAACAGAAACAGCGAGTGCCAGTTGACCGGCGCACGGACTTTTATTCGCTGGGCCTGATTCTCTTTGAGTTGTTATCCGGGCGGCGACCCACTGCTGCTGAGCTGGACCAGGTCACACCCGCCAAACTGCGTCAGCCCCTTCAACAGGTTCCGCGCTGGATGAGAGAAATTATCGCTAAATGCCTGCAGCACGGGCCGCAGGACCGCTATGCGAGCGCCAGCGAAATCTCTGCTGATCTGCGCCGCTTTTCGAATCGAAGCTCGTCGCCGCTCGCCCCGGATGCAACGAACAGGAAACAGAACGCAAGCCGAATAGCAGCTTGCGCAGCGGTTTTGCTCCCGCTCGTAACTTGCGTGCACAACGGGCACGTGATTGCCGGGCCCACCGGCTCCAAACTGGATTCGCAAGGTCCCCAGACGGTAGTGCTGCTTCCCATTCAGCCCAAAACGTCTTCGTCTGAACCGCTGGCTGATGGGTTAAGTGATTACCTTCGCGATGCTCTCGGTCACTCGCCTGAGTTGCACCTTTGGACGCCGAATCCCCAGTCGAATATGAGCCCGGGAAGCACCGCCCTGCACAAAGCGGACCTCATTATCACAGGCACAGTAGATGAGGTCGGAGACTATTCAACCGTCCACCTCGATTGCTGGAGCGGTGTAACAGGCACCCATTCGTTCTCCGTTCCCGCTGGAGGAAGCACACCTTATGAGTTGCAACAGAAGCTTTGGTCAGAGCTTCTTTCACACGTCCCTCGTCTGCAACACGCGGAAACTAAAGCATCCCGGGATGAGATAAGCGCCAATGTTCAGAGCTATGGGTTATATTTGCGCGGGAACCATTTGATACACCGCGAACCTGGTTCTATTGAAGCTCTACGAAAAGCGGTTGAGTTGTTAAACGCGGCTATTGCGGTCGGACCTTCCTGTGCACTTTGCTATGCGCGCAAAGCCGACGCCGAATTGCTGCTAGCCGATCTGAATCACGACGAGAAGTGGATGCGAGACGTCCTTAGCGATGTGCATAAAGCACGCGAAATCAACGAAAATTCAGAGGACGTCGTGAGTACAGCCGCCCAGGTTTACGCTCGAACAGACCGGCGCAACGAAGCCATCATGCTTCTGCAGAACGCCAAAAAATTAACTCCGTCTTCCGCGCGAATCAGGCACTTGCTCGGTGAGTTATTGGCCGAACAGGGCTTATACGCCGAAGCACTTTCCGAGCTGAATGCCGCCGTCGAACTCGATCCGACCGATGTTGCACATCTCAACATCCTCGGAGTTATCGAACTGCAGATTCCTGACTACGCAGCCGCCATCGACTCCTTCACCAGGATTTCGCAAATTGACCCGGGCAACATAGCTGCATCAGTCAATCTCGCAAGCACGTATATCCGGGCAGCCCGTTTCGCAGACGCTGTAAATCCAGCCGAAAAAGCGCTGCAGCGAGACGCTTCTGCGCCTAATTACACGAATTTGGCGATCGCCACATATTACGTGGGCAAGCAGCAACTAGCGCTGCTGTTATTTCAGCAAGCAGCAAGGCTTTCCCCGAACTCGGAAGTGTATGTTGGCAATCTGGCTCACGCATACCGATGGTTAGGAATGCAACAGGAGGCAAGGACTACATACCGGCACGCCCTGGATTTGGCGCTTCAGGAGATCCGAACCAAACCGGACAGTAGCGTGTTAGCAGATGTCGCGCTGTACGAAGCCGCTCTTGGCAAAGTCGAAACGGCGAACGCATATATCGCACAAGCTCGTTCCACGAGCCCATCCGATCTCGACGTTATGTATAAGGAAGCTGTCGTTGCGGATTTGCTCGGCACTCCGCAGCGAGCCCTCGATGTCCTGAAAAAAGTTTGTGCACGCGGCTACCCGATGGCTTTGGCAAGCAACAATCCCGACCTCGCCGAAGTCCGTCAACTGCCCGGCTTCCAGACGCTCGCGGGTGGCGGAACTCAGCCGCGACCCGGAGGGAGCGGTTTTTAAGGTGAGGTGGTTGCGCCCGCTCTGACCCCTCGGCGATGCGGCGCGTGCAGACACGCTATCTGCTGGCCTGAGCAGCGGGCGCGGCACTTGCCGCGTCCAGTATCGCCGCCCGAAGTTCAGCTGCCTCCCGGCTGCCTACGAAATGGTGGGCAACAATTCCATCCGGGCGGATGATATAGACGTTCGGGATCGCGTTCGCAGCATAGGCATGGTGCACCTTTCCGCTCGAATCTTCAAGCGTCGCAAAGGTTAGCGACGTGCTGCGGCAATAGTTCCGGATTGTTTTTACGCCTTCATCGTCGATTCCAAGCACTACAACGTTCTTGTCTTCGAATTCACGCGAGAGTTTCTCAATTGCCGGCAGTTCACGCCGGCAGGGTGGGCACCATGTCGCCCAGAAATCGAGTACGACAACTTTGCCGCGGAGTTCAGATAACCGCACCGGCGAACCATCCAGGTCTTTCAGTTCGAATTCGCGCGCAGGCTGGCCGATGAGAGACGGAGCATACCCCGGAATCGAAACCTCTTCCACCTGGCGTGCCCCGGGCGGCGGCATGAAGACAAAAGTTGAAGTTGGAGGTGGGTTCGTATCGAAGCGCTTTATTGATACCGAAGCATCCCATGCACCGTTTGCCGCGGTTCGAGAGATCTCATAGCGCAATACCATGGTCTGCTCTTTATCGACCCAAGCCCTCAAAGTCTGTCCGTTTTCCACTTTTGCTTCGAGCAACCAGCAACGCACTTTGCCTTCGGAGGTTTTCAGGGTCTTCTCGCCTGTCAAACGCCACCCGGCTTCTGGGTGCGGGGTCATCCACTGAGTGATCGCCGCGTTGTGGATCATAGACGCCATGTTTTCGGCATCCGACTGATCGGCAACTGCATCGGTCTTTGTGAACTCGTGCTGCCTTGGATAGAAGGTCCATGTGGTTTCACCATCGGAAATTACTGTGGATGAGAACTTCCCGAGATCGATACTGAGACGCAGCTTCTGGCTGTTTTGATCGCTGTCCAGGACAAATTTTGCAGCATCGCCGGTCGAGCTGCCTTGGAACGCGCCAGTCACCACAGAGCTGCGATACTCACCCTCGATATGGAACCCTTTCAGCTGCTGATACCGGTTGACAACCCGCGTCAACACCGACAGCGCATCCTCGGCGGACGCAGCGAACGGCGCAAGTAGCAGGAATATAAAAAATCTGAAAATCAAGGTAGGAGGCAGTATACGACGGGAATGCCGATTGTGCCAATACAGCAGACGGGTTTGATGGCCGGGCGGTTGGTATCGAGAGTACTTATCTATCGGTCGGAGACCGTCATACGGTCAGCAAAAATCTTTGCGAACGTGTAGATGCTCTGCATCGGGTTTGCGCCAATCGAGGTGGGGAACACGCTCCCATCTACGATGTACAGATTGTCCGTTCCCCAAACGCGGAACTCACGTGATACGACGCTGTCGGCCGCGTTCGCCCCCATCTTGTCTGTCGCTTGCATGTGAGCGGAGGTAAGAATAGTCCTGTTAGGGACGAACTGCAGGTTCTGCTCGACCGAGCGCGCCTGTCGGATGTTGGTGAGAACAAGCGAATGGACTTCATGAGCGTCCGGGTAATCGTGGAGAACATCTTCAGTACTCGGCAAGTAGACCTCTTTCGCGCCCGCCATGAACATGACGCGAATGGCCTCTGCAACACCGCGTCGAAGTCTCGCCTTATCCGGTTCGGAAAGTCTATATTGGATTACCGGCTCACCCTCTTGATCGAGCACGAGACGATTGTCGGGCGATACCGTGTCGATGAGCATTACGCCAAAGCCGGCCAGGTGACCAAATGACTTAACGAGTTCGAATGTGTG
>JAFARV010000005.1 GCA_019245255.1 Acidobacteriaceae bacterium
GCCAATGCCCACCGCACTGCTCAATCCATTGCCCAGATGAAGGAACAAGTGGAATCCACACGCCGCCATCTCGAGCAACTGGTCTCCGTCGTCGGTCTGCAGCAGGAATAGTTCACAAACGAGGCACCGAACTACCGCCCACGCTACTCCGGCGCCACGGATGTACAAAACGGCTGATGTACGCGCCATTTACCTCAGTTGCATCCGGAAAAACGTGAACGGCGGAAACCCCTTAGGATCATGGTAGCGAATCCCTGAAAGAAGCCATTGATCTCGCCTGGCCGCTACGTTCCTGATAGCGGGTAATTCGGGGATTGCCCGTCCGTGTTGCCAGCCGCTAACGGCGCGGCATACTAATTACCGAGTGCGTTCTCGGAAAGGTTTTCTGATTCTCGCTGTTCTGGCCCTCATTTCGGCGGCTGGGCGAAATGGTCTGTTCCATATCGATCGAAACCACGTCGGGAAACTGGCCTTGGGACTGCCAGAGTCACAGATATACAGCCTCTATCCTCGCCTGCCAAAGCGTAAAGTTGATCTGCGACTGGAGGGCGACCCGACCCCGGCTGTGGAGATATATCTCTCTCCGCACTGCCACGATCCGGCACTGACGGTGCGCCTGACCGGTCCAAGGAATACCGTGGACGAAATAGAGGTAAACGATCATCGGTTTCAAAACGATGCGGGCATTCACGTTGGGTCTACCTTCGGGCAGCTTCGCAAAGTTTACGGCAAGCTTCGGCTCGCAGTGGGCGAGGGACAATACTGCGTGTTTCCGGAAGATGCCGGTTTGAGCTTTTGCCTGGATCTAAATAGCCAAAACGAAATGGCCCTAGACAAGACAAGCGGAGATCTGTCGAAGATTCCGGATGGCACTCCGGTCAAGTATATTTTGGTTTTCGGGAAACGCTCCGGCATCTTTTAGAGGGGGCTGTTTCCGAGTGCAACGTGCTGGAATTGAATGGTCATCGCGGAACCGGCTCCATCTATCTCGACCTCAAAGTCGGACAGCCGCTCACGCTGGATGCGGCCGGGAGCTACGACCCAGACCCTACTTCCGGGTTGCCCCTGATCGTCGCGCTCAAAAGTTGGGCAGAAGCGGCGAGAAGATGAGAGTGAGTGCCGGAACTTTCGCGTCAACACATCCGTGTTCTCCTGCTCGCGACTTTCCTCTGTGCTGTGCCACTCTTCCACATTGGGGTACCGTTTCTGCTAGCCCATGTTGGACCACGTTGGGGTTGGAACGGTGATTACCCCGGCCCCCTCAATTTGTTAAGTGCCCTTCCAATTCTCGCGGGTTCCGTTTTGCTTCTTTGGACACTGAGTACGATGCTCGTTGCCGCACGGAGCCTTCCGCCCCGCGTTCGGCTTACACTGCGACCGGCTCAGCTTGTACAGACTGGGCCATACGCTTGGATGCGCCACCCAATGTACATAGCTGAAAGCTGTTTTTGGCTCGGCATCATCGTGCTATTCGGCAGTCCTGTTGTCGCCCTGGTATTCACCTGTCTGGCCGGTATCGCAATGAGATGGGTCATTCGGAAGGAGGAGAACGCCCTGGAGGAGCAGTTTGGAGACGAGTATACGACCTGTCGCAATCAGGTGCCGTCATTCCCAAGATTCGGGCAAAGACATTGAGATTCTCGACGATTCTGTCCCTGCTGTCATTTTCGGGATTCTCAGAGGACCAAATGACAATCCTTAACGGCGTAATTTCCCGGTTTCACAAGTCATGTGAATTTCCTGACGGGCGGCGATAAGGATTCGCGCTAAAACTTTGGCGCGACTTGTCCGATCAGCATGCGGAACCGGCTTGCGGGTTATGCAAAAACCGCACGAGCGCTATAAGCAAGTCCGACGCCGATTGCCGCGCCCGCTACGACATCACTCAGGAAGTGCATCCCCAGCAGGATGCGCGAGGTGGCGATTGCAAGGGCACAGAATAATAAAATTCCCAACAATACGGGGTAAAACAGGCCCAGTGTGATTGCAACCGCAAACGCGGTGATGGTATGCCCCGAAGGAAACGAAAACTGATCCGGGGGAAGAAGATTCGCCCAAATGTGCGGCTCGTATTCACATGGCCGCTTGCGACCCGATATCTTCTTGACTGAAACGAATATGCCTATTCCGGTAACCGCCGCGGATCCAGCTGCGGCAACAGCGGTAAAACGATCCCCGCCCCCGAAAAGCAGTACTAGCAAACCGGTCAAGTACCAAAGCCAACCATCTCCTGCGCGCGTCGCCAGAATCGCGGCCATGCGAACCCATTTGGGCGCCGGCCACTTGTTCACCTTGCGCATCAGTTTGTGATCGCCGGTGGCAATGAACTGGAGCATATGCGGGGCTGTCATCCTAGCCCCTCCTCATTTAAGTTTATGGAAAGACAAAACGAAATTGAGCCTTTCTACCTCTGTTCTAGAAGACAAGCCATTACAACGGCATGACAAGCCTGCAAATGTTGATTGACAAACACTCTGAAACTGATGGCATCGAACAGTAGGATAGAGAATTGTCACACCCCAAGTTGGATTTGATCTACTTCGAGGCCGGAGGGGGCCACCGCAGCGCAGCTCTGGCTCTCAAGGCCGTCATAGCCTCCGAGGGATACGGATGGGACGTCCGCCTTGTGAACCTGCAGGAGCTGCTGGATCCGCTTGACATCTTCCGCAAAGCCACCGGTCTCCGGCTTCAGGATATTTACAATTTGCTGTTGGCAAAGGGCTGGACGTTAGGTTCTGAATACCTGCTCCCTTTGATGCACGGAGTTATACACCTCTATCACCGCTCACAGGTGAAACTGCTGACCGAGTTCTGGCCCAAAGACGAGCGCGACATGGTAGTGTCGCTGGTACCGAACTTCAATCGCGCCCTATTTGAGAGCATGCAGCAGACAATACCGGGCATTCCGTTTGTAACGGTTTTGACAGATTTCGCCGACTACCCTCCACACTTCTGGTTCGAGAAGCAGCCGAAGCAATATTTCATATGCGGCACACCACGGGCCCTTGAGCAGGCACGCGAGATCGGACATCCCTCCGACCACGCTTTCCTCGTTAGCGGGATGATTCTGCGTCCTCAGTTCTATGTGCCGCTGAATCACGACCGCAATCAGGAGCTGAGCCGGCTCGGACTCGATCCCGCGCTTCCGACGGGACTGGTGCTGTTCGGCGGTGAAGGCTCGAACGTAATGTATGCCATCGCCAAGCGGCTCGGGAACTCCGCGCAGAATTTGCAACTGATCATGATCTGCGGCCACAATGCAAAGCTGAAGGAGCGTTTGCAGGCCATGCGGACTCGCAATCGCATTCACGTCGAAGGCTTCACCAAAGAAATTCCGTATTACATGAGTCTGTGCGACTTCTTCATCGGGAAGCCCGGGCCGGGCAGCATCTCCGAAGCGGTGCAGATGGGCTTGCCGGTGATACTCGAATGCAATTCATGGACGCTACCGCAGGAGCGCTACAACGCACAGTGGGTACGGGAGACCGGCGCCGGAATCGTACTGCGCAACTTCACCGCAATCGATCAGGCGGTTCGCGATCTGCTGGATCCGAACCGCTTCGATGAGATGAAACGCAGGATCGGAAGCATGCACAATCGCGCGATCTACGAAGTGCCGGAAATTTTGTCGCGCATTCTGGAACAGCAGCGGACGGTTCTCGCGCCGGCCGCAGTGAGTCCGAAAGGCGCGAAGCGGCGGCGTTGAGTTAGCGCCCAGGAGTGCGCAAATCAAGGCAAAGCCGCGCGTTGGACTAACCAATCCGTATCATAGATACATGTCCATCACGTTGCCGTCCGAGCCCGAAGTGTCGGCGCCCACTGCGAGTCTTGAAGAGCTGATGGGGCTGGAGCGCGAGTACCTACTCCAGACCTATGCCCGCTACCCACTCGCACTGCATCGTGGGAAGGGTTGCTATGCATACGATACACAGGGAAACCGGTATCTGGATCTGATCAGCGGCATCGGGGTTAATGCTCTCGGCTACGCGCATCCGCGCATCACGAAAGTCATTCGCCAGCAGGCCGGGCTGTTGCTGCACACTTCGAACCTCTACTATCACGAGTTCCAGGGCCGGCTGGCAGAGCGGCTTGCCAAAGTAAGCGGGCTGAGCCGCAGTTTCTTCTGTAACTCCGGAACGGAGGCCATGGAAGGCGCGTTGAAGATGATCCGTGCGCACGGCAACTCGCTTCAAGCGGGTAAGCATGAGGTGGTGGCGCTCGATAATTCCTTTCACGGCAGAACCTTTGGTTCCCTGTCAATAACGGGACAGCCAAAGTATCGGAGCGACTTCGAACCGTTGTTGCCTGGCGTGCGATTTGTGCAGCGCAATGATCTTGCGGGTCTTGAGGCCGCGGTCGGCGAGCACACCGCAGGCATCGTACTCGAGTTCATCCAAGGCGAAGGCGGAATCCTTCCGATTTCAGAGCAGTTTGCGCGCCGCGCCCGCGAACTGGCAGACCGGCACAATGCGCTGCTTGTTTTCGATGAGATCCAATGCGGGGTCGGCCGTCCTGGTGCGTACTTCGCATATCAGTTGTTGGATCCGGTCCTGCTTCCGGATATCGTAATCGCAGCGAAGCCTATGGCCTGCGGAATTCCATTGGGCGTCATCGTTGTTAACGACAAGGCGGCCGCGGCGATAAAGCGCGGAATGCACGGCTCGACCTATGGAGGCGGACCGCTCGCGTGCCGCGTGGCACTCGAGTTCTTCGACATTCTGGAAGAGCTTCTACCTTCGATCAACTCTGTCGGCGGTTATTTCCGCATGCGTCTGACTGAGCTCATGCGTGAGTTCCCGTTCATCAAAGAAGTGCGGGGGCAGGGACTGATGATCGGTGTTGAAACAGATTTCCCGTGCAAGCACTTGGTGCTCGAGGGCATCAAAGAAGGGATTCTGTTCAATGTTACGCATGAGAACGTGATCCGCTTCCTGCCTCCCTACATCCTTACCGAGCAGGACGTGGATCGGGCAATCACAGCTTTGGTGAGAGTTTTGAAGATCGGACCCGCAGAGTAGAGCTAGAACGGACCGTTTAGAGCAGTTCCTCGCGGCGCTGGGCGTCCAGTGTTTTGACCAGCTTGCTGACGTCCTGCGCCTTGCTGCGGCTGCACACTAATAGCGCGTCTGCGGTGTCGACAATGACAAGGTTCTCGACTCCGACGAGAGCCACGATCTTTTTGGCATCGACGTAGTTTCCGCGGCTGTTTTCGGCGACCAGAGTACCGGTAGCAGCGTTGCCATTCGCATCCTTCGTAGCCAGATCATAAACGGCTTCCCAACTCCCGACATCATTCCATCCGATGTCATCGAGCGCGATCCCCTTCACCGCATCGGTCTTTTCGATAATCGCGTAATCGACAGAGATGTTCTCGCACAGCGGATACGCCTCGGCGAGGCGGGACGAAAACTGCTTACTACGAAACGCCGGCAGGCCTGCGAGAAGCGTTGCAGTTTTGGGCTGATGGTGACGCATCAATTCGAGGACATTCGACGCGCTCCAAAAAAACATCCCGGCGTTCCAATAAAAATTGCCTCGTTCAAAGAAGCGCTTTGCGGTGCGCTCGTCCGGCTTTTCGCGAAAACTTGTAACCGGTAGCGGATCCGGGCTTCCCGGCCTGACGTCTCGGGGAAATTCGATATAGCCATAACCCGTTTCCGGCCAACGGGGCTGAATTCCCAACACCACAACGCTGCTGGTCTCCGCCGCGCGAAAGGCGGCCTTTACAAAGTTGCGAAATTTGGCTTCTTTCTGGATCAGATGGTCTGCCGGGAACACGCCGATGACCGCTTCCGGGTCTTGCTCGACAAGAATTTGCGCAGCGAGTGCGATGCAGGGAGCCGTGTTTCGCTGCTCGGGCTCAGCGATGATCTGCTGTTTCGGAACTTCCGGCAGTTGCTTACGGATTTCGGACTGCAAGGCCTCATTCGTAATAATCCATATGTTCTCGGGCGGGATAACGCCGTTCAGACGATCGACCGTCTGCTGGATGAGCGTGCGCTCACCGAAGAATCGCAAAACCTGCTTAGCATTCTTCTTCCGGCTGCGCGGCCAGAAACGTGTGCCGCGGCCCCCGGCCATGATCAGGCCGTAACGATGATTGGGCATGTCGCGTATCTGAGCCTACGGGTTTTGTGAGCCCGTGTTCAACGGCAGCGGATGGTCGGAAAGTCTGGTGTCGGGAAATCCTCGAACGACCCGGAACGTTCGATTCCAGCGAGTGCGCGTAAAGAAATGCTCACCCAAATCGATCATGTGCGTAAAAAGCGAATTGACAGAACTGCCGGCCAATTCTTCGGTCGTGGCGCGGTACGACCAGTAGATCAACAACGGCTTCCCGATAATATAGTCCCGCGGCACAAATCCCCAGTAACGGCTGTCGAGCGAGTTATCCCGGTTGTCACCCATTGCAAAGTAGCTATCCGGCGGAATCACAACTTCCCCATTTACTATATGGTGATCCAACATATCGCGCTGTAGCTGCGCCTGCAGACCTTCGGCAAAGATGTACGGTTCCCCAGGGAAATTGTCCCGAGCTGCGTCATAGGGGAACTTATGATACACGTACGGCTCGTACAGAGGCACGCCATTGCGATACACCGTCCGGTTGACCATCTTGATGTGGTCGCCCGGAACGCCGATCACCCGCTTGACGAACGTCTGCGTAATATCTGCCGGATATCTGAAGACGATGATGTCGCCGTGTTTTGGCTGCTCGTACGGCAGCAGGTGAATGCTGATTGGACCCGCGGGCGCATACGCCAACTTGTCCACAAGCAGGTGATCGCCGATCAGCAGTGTGTCCTCCATCGATCCCGTGGGGATGACGAAGGCCTGAACCAACGTGGTTGTACCGAAGAGCAGAAGCAGGATGGTTACCGCCCACTCCGCAATGCCGTTGCGAGCCTGCTCCGGCTTTCTTTTCGTTTGCTGTTCGGGCGTCTCTACCTTTGCGGTAGCTGTTTCCTGTGCCATGAATTCCAGATATAAGAACGTACGGCGCGCCGGAGTTGTTCTCCAGACATAATGAGAACGCGTTTCAGCGCTTTTCCCTATTGTATCTGCCGGGTGCGAACGCCGATTCCCGCTACGCCCAGGTAAAGCCGTGTTTGGACAATGGCAGGTCCCGGATGCGCTGGCCCGTCGCGGCAAAAATCGCATTACACACCGCGGGCAGCACCGGCGGCAGTGCCGGTTCCCCGAGTCCGGTGGGCGGATGGTCGGTTTTGACGAACTCCACGTCAACAACAGGCGCATTCCGCAGCCGGATGAGCGGATGGTGGTTGTAGTTCGTTTGCATCACCCGGCCGTTTTCGAGCGTTATTTCCTGCGCCATTAACTCGCTCAGCCCATCCATCACCGCGCCTTCCGCTTGATTCTTCGCTCCGCTCGGATTAATGATGTGGCTGCCAACATCTCCGCAGATCCAGAACTTGTGAACTCTGAGCGCATTCTGCCCAGTAACGCTGACTTCGGCGACATGCGCAAAGTAGCCTTGGAAGCTATAGTGGAAAGCTATTCCGAGCGCATGACCTTTGGGCAGAGACGAACGATTGTTCCAGCCCGATCTTTCTGCGACGGCCTGCACCACTCGGGTCATCCGCTCCGCGTCATACGGCTGCGGCTGTGCAGCGGCCGGTGTGCGCGCGGGTTCATTTTCAACCTTCGGTTTTGCTGCCCCTGCGACGAGCCGCTTGCCGGGTGCGGCCAGGAGATCGAGCCGGAATTGCACCGGATCCTTGCCTGCCAGATGCGCCAGTTCGTCGATGAAGGACTGAAACACAAAACACTGCGAATTCGCTCCCGGGGCACGAAGCGCGTACGTCTTCAAAATGAGCGGCATGACCGAGGACTCGGCGAGGTAATTCGGCACGAAGCCCGATGGGAATTCGGTGGGGGTCATGGCCGCAGAGGGCGAAAACGTTTCGCCGTCGCCAAAGCTGACGAAGTGATTGCGCCACGCGACCAGGTCGCCGGCAGGACTCACCGCACCCTTCAGGAAGTGGTACCCGGCCGGGCGATAGTAATCGTGCGTCATGTCATCTTCACGTGACCAGACCAGCTTTACCGGCACTCCGACTTTACGGGCAATGTAGGAAACCTCCACCATGTAGTCGTTGGTAAGGTTCCGTCCAAACGAGCCGCCGGCGCGCAACATGTGAACGGTGATATCGTCCTGCGGGATATTGAGAACCTTCGAGGTCAGTTCGCGGCCGCGGCCCGGCTGCTGCGTGGCGCTCCAGATCTCGAGCTTGCCGTCCTTGTAAAGAGCACTGCATGCACGAGGCTCGAGCGGCGCGTGCGAAATGAACGGGTACGCGTAAGCGGCCTCGATCACCTTGGCATCGCCGCCGAAGGCGGAGTCCACATCTCCGTCCTTCTTCAGGATGCGTTGCGCCTGCCCCTGCGACAACTCTTTCGCACGCTGATTGAAGCCGGCACTACTCTGAGTTGCCCCTGGACCCTCATCCCATTTGACCTGAAGTTTCTTGCGCGCCGATTGAGCCTGCCACCAGGTTTCCGCGACGATCGCGACGCCTGGTTCCAGCCCCTGATCGCCTTTCATCACCGGTCCGAGGTCCAGGTCTCTGTTGACGACGAACGCATCGCGAATCCCGGGCAGTTTCCTGATCTCGTCCACGTTTGCGGAAACAACTTTCCCGCCGTAAACGGGACATTTCTCGTAAACGGCGTACAGCATCCCCGGCGTGGTGAAATCGATGCTGAAAATCGGCTTACCGGAAACGATGTCCGGAACATCTACGCCCGGCGTCCACTGCCCGATGATCTTGAACGAATCCGCGGTCTTCAGCTGGAGCGAGTCCAGGTCGGGCACCGGCATTTCGGCCGCTTTCGCTGCCAGTTCACCGTATCCGAGAGATCGGTCCGTCGGACGATGATACACGCGGCCGCGCGAAGCAAAGCATTCATTTTCGGGCACGCCCCACGTCTTCGCGGCTGCCGCAATCAGCATCTGCCGGCCTGCGGCGCCGACCTTGCGCATGGGAATCCAGTTGTTCGAAGCGGCGCGGCTGCCGCCTGTGCTTTGCAGCCCGTATTTTGCTCCCAGATCCGCCTGTTCAACTTTGACGTTCTTCCAATCCACTTCCAGCTCTTCGGCGATGAGCATGGGCAGCATGGTTTTCACGCCCTGCCCGATCTCCGGATTGCGCGACAGGAGCGTTACTGTCCCGT
>JAFARV010000047.1 GCA_019245255.1 Acidobacteriaceae bacterium
TGCATGAACACGAACTGCCCGGCTCGCCTGCGCGAGTCGGTACTGCACTTTGCGTCGCGCCGCGTCATGGACATCGATGGGATGGGGGATGCGCTGGTGGATCAATTCCTGGGTCGCGGGCTGGTGCGCAGCATCGCCGACCTATACGATCTCAAGCTCGAGCAGTTGGTGGATCTCGAGCGTATGGGGAAGAAGTCTGCATCGAAGGTGATCCAAAACATTGAGCAATCGCGGACGCGGCCGCTGGCGCGATTGCTGAACGGCCTCGGCATTCCGTTCGTGGGGGAACGCACCGGGCAGATCCTCGCGGCTCACTTCGGGAGCCTGGACGCAATCGCTTCTGCGCCAATAGAGCAGTTGCAGGAAGCGGAAGAAGTGGGGCCGAAGGTGGCGCAATCGATACGGCAATTCTTTGATGAAGCACGAAATCGCGAGCTGATTGAACGTCTGCGAGCCGCGGGGTTGCAGTTCACGGCGCCCAAGCAACACAAAACGAGAGGCCGGCTTACGGGACTGACATTCGTCCTCACTGGGACGCTTCCCACGTTGAAGCGCGAGGAAGCGAAGGAGCGGATTGAAGCCGCTGGCGGGAAAGTGGCGGGTTCGGTGAGCAGCAAAACAAACTATGTGGTTGCGGGCGAAGAGGCCGGATCCAAGCTCGACAAGGCACGCGATCTCAAAGTGGCCGTAATTGATGAAGGAGAGCTGCTGGAGATGCTTGGGAGTTAATCCTGAAAACCATCGTCAGCACACTTGTCGCGTGGGGGCCGTTTGGCCTGCTAATGCTCGCTGCGGCCGATTCCGCGGGACTGCCCGCAGTCGGCGGTGTAGATGCGCTGTTGATTACAGTGTCGGCGAACAGGCCGGCTATGGCGTTTCTTGCTGCGGCTTGCGCAATTGCCGGTTCACTAATCGGAAGCTCCATTCTGTTCGGCATTGCCCGAAAGGGTGGCGAGGTCTTTTTACAAAAGTACATCGCGCACGGGACAGGCAAGCGTCTTCACGCCTGGTTCGAGCGCTATGGGCTGATTACTGTTTTCGTCCCCGCGGTTTCCCCGCTGCCAATGCCAATGAAAATTCCGGTATTCTGCGCGGGAGCTTTGGAAGTGAGTTGGACGGCGTTTCTGGCGGTAATTTCGGCGGCTCGAGCGATTCGATATTTCGCACTCGCATGGCTCGCACAAAAGTATGGGCATCAAACGTTGCGCTTTCTCGAGCACCACTGGATCTCCGTTCTGCTGATCGCGCTGTCACTCGCAATCGCGACCATCATCCTTTTGCGGATCGTGCGCCGCGAGGTTCGTGCACACGAATGACATAGCATGTGAGCATGAAAAACAGCTCGAGACGTGCATTTCTAAGGAAATCGGCGGCACTCACGCTGACATCCCGTATTGCCTTCGGCGAGACGTTGAAGCAGAGCAACCTGGGTGTTCAGTTATATACAGTCCGGGACATCATCGGAGCGAATCCCGGCTCAGTCCTGAAGCAGATTCGGGACATTGGATACGCGACTCTTGAAGCGACTTCGGACACGCTGCGGGACGCGTGGTCCGCTATCCATAATAGCGGTCTAAAGCGCGTCAGTTGTCATCTAAACCTTGATCCAACGGACGAGCAACTGGCGGACGTGAAGCAGAAGGGATTCACTTACGCCGTCATCCCGTATGTGCCTAAAGAGAAGCGCGGCGGAGCGGACGTTATAAAGCGCATGGCGGCTTCGTTTCAGAAGGCGGGTGAGCGCGCGAAGGCGCAGGGCTTGCAACTCTGCTACCACAATCATGCGTTTGAATTCCAGCCAATGAATGGCACAACGGCACTGGAGATTCTGATGCAAAACACCGATCCGAAGCTGGTGCAACTGGAGATGGACATTTTCTGGGTCACGGTTGCGGGGCATGACCCAGTTGAGCTGCTGGGCAAGTACTCAAGACGCGTCCCGCTGGTGCACCTGAAGGATAAGCAAAAGGGTGTTCCTTCCGCACCGCAGTACGAAGAAGACGTTCCAAAGGACGCTTTTAAGGAGATTGGTAACGGTTCGATCGATATTCCGGCCGTGTTAAAGGCGGCGAATCAAGCAGGCGTTAGGTACTACTTTGTCGAGCAGGATCAGACGTCCGATCCAATCCAGAGTTTGCGCGAGAGTTACCAGTACTTGAGTAAGTTGTTCTAGGTCCGAGAAATCGCTTGCCGAACGCGCGCCTTGGGTTTTAAGCGCGTTCCAAATAACTGCCATCGGATGTGCTGACGCGAATTTTCTCACCTTCATTAATGAAGGGCGGGACCTGGACGACCAGTCCGGTATCCGTCTTGGCGGGCTTAGTCACGTTCGACACGGTGGCGCCTTTCAGACCCGGCTCCGTTTCCGTTACGGTCATCTCAACGCTGGGAGGCGGCTCAACGCTAATCGGTTTGCCTTCGTAAAATTCGACATTTACCCGAAGCTGTGGGATGAGGTAATTCACCGTGTCGCCGAGTTGATCGCGGGTGAGATGGATCTGTTCAAAGCTCTCGGTGTTCATGAAATAGAAGTACTCGCTGTCGTCGTACAGGTACTCCATTTCGTGCTCTTCGAGCGATATGCGTTCGACTTTGTCTTCCGATGAAAAGCGATGCTCAGTCATCGAGCCAGTGCGCAGATTTCGCATCTTTGCCTGGACGAAGCCCCGCAAATTCCCCGGTGTGCGATGGACCATGCTGAATACGGTATGCAGTTCGTTGTTGAACTTGACGATCATGCCGGGGCGCAATTGTGTCGCTGCAATCATGAGGCGAAAAAACTCCTTGGATGCGCATATAACAATGCGCTTGGAAACCTTAGTTTATCAGCCGCTTGAACTTACTTTGAGACACAGACTTTGCCGTCGATTTCAACCGGAACGCGCCATAGGCCCGATTGGTCGGCCTCGGCGTGCCGCTTCTGCCCTTCAAGCAGGTAGGTGAGAGCCGCTTCTGGGCGTAGTTTGCTGAGGATCAGCGTTTGCCGTGGATTTTCCCGATGCAGATCCATGCAGCGGTCCGTGACCGGGACAAGCATCAGACTGCCGATCGTGAGTGCCTTCGACATGATGTCTTGCGCGCAGTTCTGCTGCTCGACTCCGCGGGTCCCAATGTGCAGCCAGCAAGCGTTGTCGCTCCAATCCGCACGAGCGTACAGGTCACCGCGCGTGTAGGACCAGGGATCCATGTTCTGATAGCTGACGCCAGGAAGGTATGGGTTAGCCCAAAGGAATTCGTAGCCGACGCCCGGCCCGTCGCGCAGCATGAAACGATCCTCCATGGCCCATCCTTGCAGGAACTGAGAGGCGGTCGAGTTCGGATCGAGATTCACCAGAGCGAGTGCGGCGAGGTGTTGCTTCCACGATGGATGTTCGACCTCTTCGGGGCGAAGCTGGAGCAGGTATGCGCCCGTGGCGGGCTGGGCGACGCCGAAATATGCGAGAAGCTTACGTCCGGGAGCGGCACACTGCGGGTCAAGTTGCTTGTGCTGATCGGCGGTAAAGAGATCGCCCGCCCAACTGAGAATAACAGCGACTTGGTGCGTTTCGGAGCGATGGGCGAGGGCCCATGCGACTGCTTCGGCCCCGCGCTGCCGATCGCCGGTAACTGT
>JAFARV010000066.1 GCA_019245255.1 Acidobacteriaceae bacterium
CTCTGCTCGGAGCCGGGCAGCAATCCTCCGCACAGAAGTCGTGGCTAGGTCCGTATGGCCCGATCGCGAGGCGTTCCTCGCCCGGGCAAAGACGCTCGCGCACGAGCTGCCGGATCATGCGCACGAATGCGGCGTGGGTCCCGACCGTTGCGGCTCGCCGGACGTTCATGTTCAGTTCGCTCGCAAGCTGCAGCGCTTCGTGGTCGAGATCGTACAGAACTTCCATGTGATCGGAAAGAAATCCGAGCGGCGCGATAAGAACATCGTCGATTCCCCGCTCATGAAGTTCGCGCAGATGATTCAGAATGTCCGGTCCTAGCCAGGGTTGGTTAGGAGGACCACTTCTGCTTTGGTAAACGAGATCGAAACTGCCGATGCCGAGCGCTTCGCAAACCAGCCGAGCCGTTTCGCGAAGCTGCTTTTCATAATCACAGGTGCGCGCCATCGACTCCGGAATACTGTGAGCCGTGACCACGACACGTGGCATTTGATCGAATCTGCGGAGTGCATCGCGCACGCGGTCGCCACAGGCCTCGATGAACGCAGGGTGGTTGTAGAACGCGCGCAGTTTGTGCACTTCAGGCGCATCGTCGCCGGCTTCGATCTGAGCGGCGCGAATGTTCTCACGATATTGTCGGCAGCCGGAATACGAGCTGTATGCGGAGGTCACAAATGCGAGCGCCCGCTTCACTCCGTCGCGCCGCATTTCGTCGAGCGTGGCCGCAAGGAACGGATGCCAGTTGCGGTTTCCCCAGTAGATGGGGAGTGGGATTCCGTTCGAATCGAAATCCGAACGCAGAGCCTGGATGAGATCGCGGCACTGATCGTTGAGCGGACTCTTTCCGCCGAAGTGATAATAATGTTCAGCGACTTCGAGAAGACGTTCGCGCGGAACGTTTTTGCCGCGCGTGACATTCTCGAGAAAAGGAAGGACATCTTCCGGGCCCTCAGGCCCGCCGAAAGAGACAATCAGCAGGGCATCGTACATCGCTCAGCTTTTAAGGCCGGTAATCCGGTGCAGCTTCAGCATGTTCGTTGATCCACGAAGGCCGACCGGCTGACCGGCGACGAAAACGATGTTATCCCCCGTGGCTACCCGGCCCGTCTCAACCAGAGCCTGTTGCATGTAATCCAGCATGTGGTCGGTCGAGTCGAACGAGGGCGAGAGAATCGCCTCGACCCCGTAGACGATCGACAGTTGGCGAGCGACGATTTCGTCCGGCGTGAACGCAAAAATCGGAACCGGCGGACGGTATCGCGCCAGCAGCCGCGCGGACCCGCCGCTGGCGGTGCCTACCGCCACGGCGGTAACCTGCGCCGAGCGAGCGGAATGGTACGCCGCGTCCGCTATGATTTCGGGAATCGTCTTCTCCTCCTCCGCGGACCAGAGTTCCGGGTATCCCTTGCCGCGCAGAGCAGACTCCGTTTCGCAGGCGATCCGTGCCATGACGCGAACAGCCTCGACCGGATACTTGCCCGCAGACGTTTCCGCCGACAGCATCACGGCATTGGTTCCGTCGTAGATGGCATTGGCGACATCGCTGACCTCGGCCCGTGTAGGGAAAGGATTTTCGATCATCGATTCCAACATCTGCGTGGCGGTGATGACGTACTTCCCGCGCTTGCGAGCTTTTTCGATGATGCGTTTCTGAATTGCGGGAACCCGCTCCAGCGCGATTTCAACCCCCAGGTCGCCGCGCGCGACCATCACGCCATCGCTCTCCTCAAGAATCGAGTCGAGATTCTGAACACCCTCCGGCTTTTCGATCTTCGCGATGATGGGCTGCCTTGCGTCGACATCCTCGAGCAGATGGCGCAGCCGAAGAACGTCTCGCCCCTGCCGTACAAAGGACAAAGCAAAGAAATCGACGCCTTGCTCGACGCCGAAGTGCGCATCGGAAATGTCCTTCTTCGAGAGCGACGGCGTGCTGACGTTGACGCCCGGAAGATTGATTCCTTTGCGGTCGCTGATCGGGCCGCCGTGAATCACTTCGCACTTGGCCGCCACACCATTCGATTCGACGACCCGCAGCTCGACCGCGCCGTCGGCGAGCAGGACGCGGTCCCCCGCCTTTACGTCGCGGGCGAAGTCCGCATACGCCGTCGATGCTATTTCCGCGGTTCCGTCGATTACCTGTGTCGTGATCGTAAAGTGGGATCCAGTGTGCAGAAACTGTGGCCCGTCTTTAAACGTTCCCAACCGGATCTTAGGACCTTGCAGATCTAACAGAATTCCGACGTTGACCCGATATTCGGCGGCGAGTTGCCTGACTGCCTTGATTCTTCTCGCGTGATCTTCCTGCGATCCATGCGAGGCGTTCAGGCGGAAAACATTCACGCCCGCTTCAAACAGTTTTCTCAGTACCTGTTCTGAGTCGGTGGAAGGGCCAACTGTGGCCACGATCTTTGTTGAACGCATTCCGTAAAAGGGAGGCTAAGCTACGATAGCGAGAGTTCAGTCCGGAAAGGTCACTTACTCTTAAACTTCATTATGCCGCTTTATCAGGCTATAGTTCTGGCGATCGTACAGGGATTAACTGAATTTTTACCAATCAGTAGCTCGGCCCATCTGGCGACTATACCCGCAATCATGCACTGGAATGATCCTGGCTTAGGATTCGACATCGCCTTGCATGTTGGAACGTTGGTGGCGATTCTGATCTTCTTCTTCCGCGACTGGGTTCAAGTGATCGCGAACGGGCTAGGCTTCGCGTACCGCGGCACACAGCCGGGCGAAAACAGCCGCGCGCTGTTGTGGTTTCTGATCATCGGAACGATTCCGGGAGCAATCGTCGGCGCCGCATTCAACAAATATGCCGAGCATGACCTGAGAAACCTCTACATCATTGGAACGATGATGATCCTCATCGGCATCGTGATGTGGATTGCGGACCGGGCAGCACAACGAAAAACCGAGATGGATCAGATTACCTGGACCGACGCGCTGACGGTCGGAGTTTTGCAGGCGCTCGCGATTGTTCCGGGCACCTCCCGCAGCGGCATCACGATCAGCGCCGGCCGGTTCCGTCAACTGGATCGCGAGATAGCGACAAAGTTCTCCTTCTTACTCTCAGCACCGATCATTGCGGGCGCGGCGTTTAAGGATGTTCTCGACCTGCGCAAGGAGGGGCTTCCGCCGCAGATGCGCTTGCCGTGGATCGTCGGCATCGTGGTCAGCGCGATTGTGGGCATCTTCGTGATTGCTTTCTTTCTGAAGTACCTACGCCGGCACACGCTCGATTTCTTCGTCTGGTATCGAATCGCGTTTGGCATAATAGTGATCGCTCTGGCTGCATTCTTCCGCATCGGCGGATGACGCTGTTTAACCCCTCTCGCTACCACCGGCTCAACGAAGCCGTGGGGCTTCTTTTGCTTTTGCTCGGGCTCGCGGCCATGCTGAGCCTGATTTCCTTCTCACCCGCGGACCCGTCCTGGAACACGGCCACGTCAGCAACGCGGACCCACAACCTGCTCGGGTTGTTCGGGGCGCAGTGGTCGGACTTCCTGCTGCAGGTTTTCGGAATCAGCGCGTTTCTGCTTCCGATCCATTTTTGGGCGCTTGGCTGGAAGTGGGTCCGGTCGCAAGCAATTGAGAGCCCATGGTTCCGGATCACCGGCACGATGGCACTTTGGTTCTGCATATCGGCGGGCTGCGGCCTGCTGCCTCCTGTCCTTCTGATCGGCGGCACGATCCGGCCGAGCGGGCTCGCCGGCCTCATCATTGCGGATTGGCTGAAAGCCCGCTTTGATCTAACCGGAGCGGCAATTATCATCGCGGCCTCGGCCGTCCTGGCCCTCTACTTCGCGACGACGTTTGAAGTATCGACACTGATGCGTTGGCTGAGCGGCCCGATTGCCCGGTGGGAACGGTTCGTGGAACACCGGCGAGCCGTCCGGGCTGCGAAGCGCGAGGCTGCGTTACAAAAGGCCAAAGCGAAAGCTGCCGAACGAGCCGCTCGCCGCGTTGTGACGAAACCCACTGCTCGCACCGCGGCAGCTAAACAAGCAGCAGTCGTCGAGAACGATGCGCCGCCGTTCGACCTTTCAGGCGAAAGCAGTTCAGAAGCAGACGACGAAGAGATTCCGATCCGCCCGCTGGTATACGAACCGGCACCTCCATTTCAAAACGAATTTGACGACGAGCCTCCGGAAAGTGAGCAGCCGATTCGCCTGGAACCGAGTGTTTCGAACGCCCCCGCGGGTCCGAAGCCCAAACGAAAACGGATTTACCGGTTGCCGTCAACTGAGCTGCTGAATGAAATATCTCCGGGCAACGCCTACGACAGCCAAGAGCTGAAGGAAATCGCGAGCCGCATTAAATCGAAGCTTGAAGAGTTCAACGTTCGCGGTTCGGTGGTCCAGATCAATCCCGGACCGGTCGTTACCACCTTCGAGTTCAAGCCCGAAGCAGGCGTGAAATACAGCCGGATCACGACGTTAACGGAAGATTTGTGTCTTGGCCTTCAGGCTGAATCCGTTCTGATTGAGCGCTTGCCGGGGAAGCCGACGGTTGGAATTGAGGTGCCGAATACCCGGCGGGAAGTGATCAGCTTACGAGCAATTCTCGAATCGGGGGAGTTTCGGGAAGCCGTGTCCAGGATGACGATCTCGCTTGGCAAAGACATCAACGGACGGATCAAGATTGCTTCGCTCGAGAGCATGCCGCATCTGCTGATTGCGGGTTCAACCGGATCGGGAAAGAGCGTGATGCTGAACGCCATGATCATGTCGTTTCTGTACAAGGCGACGCCGGATGAAGTGCGAATGATCATGATCGACCCGAAGCGGGTTGAGCTTGGGATTTATGAGGGCATCCCACATCTGCTGACTCCGGTGATTACGGAACCGAAGAAAGCGACCAATGCGCTCCGGAACGCGGTGCTCGAGATGGAGCGACGCCTGAAACTGCTCGCTGCGCAAGGTGTTCGCAACATCGACCAATACAACCGCAAAATGGCCCAGCTTCGTCAGGAGCCGCGGAATCTGTTCGATGAGGCCGAGGAGAATGAGGATCTCAAACCGCTTCCGTACATTCTGATTTTGATTGACGAGCTTGCCGATCTCATGATGCTGGAGCGGGCGAACGTAGAGGAGTGCATCACCCGGCTTGCGCAGATGGCGCGTGCGGTCGGCATGCATCTGGTGCTTGCGACACAACGGCCCAGCGTGGACGTAATCACGGGCTTGATCAAGGCAAACTTCCCTTCGCGCATCAGTTTCCGTGTAGCGACTCGCGTGGATTCGAGGACTGTTCTGGACAGCATGGGGGCCGAGCATCTGCTTGGCAAGGGAGACATGCTGTTTCTGCCGCCGGGCTCGTCACGGTTGACGCGCGTGCACGGCGCTTTTGTTAGTGAAGTGGAAACCAACCGGGTTGTCGAGTTCTGGAAGGAGCAGGCGACGCCCGAGTACGACCAGAGCTACCTGCTCACGCCTCCATCTGAGGACGAGGACGCCGATGATGACGCGGTTTTCGAGGGTGACCAGGATCCGATGTATCAGGACGCGGTTCGAGTCGTACTTGAAATGGGTAAGGCAAGTACCTCCACGCTGCAGCGCCGGCTTCGACTGGGGTACGGGCGCGCGGCACGCATTCTCGACCTGATGCAGCGAGAAGGGATTATCGGTCCCCCCGACGGGAGCAAGCCACGCGAGGTGTTGAAGCGCCCGGACTGGCTGAGGGAAGTGGAAGAGCAGCTCCGATGATTCCCAAATTCCGGGCGCTGGGCTAAGTGGCTGTTATAATTTGAGTTTGCTGTCCTGCCGGGCGCCGGCCGTTGTGGGGGCTGAGCATGTTCATTGCCATCAAGGATTTAGAGCTACGTGATGTCCGTTTTCAGGTAGATGTTCCGGCGGGCGAAATTGATTACAGTAGCGAGATCACGCAGATTTCGGCTCTCCATGCCACGGGCAGCGCTCACCTGTTGAGCCGCTCCCTCGGGGAAGTTCGGATCGAGGGCAACCTGAAGGTCACGGTGAATGCACCGTGCGACAGGTGTCTCGAAAGTGCAACCGTGGCGGTTGAGAAGCGTTTCGATCTGGTGTACATGCCGAGCGAAACCGGGAACGGTGCGCGCGAGGACGAGGTAGATGAAGCGGCGGTGGAGGTCGGCTATTACGATGGCGCCGGGCTGGCGCTGAACGATGTTTTGAGAGAAGTGGTTCTGCTTGCGTTACCCATGCAGCTGATTTGCGCGGAGGCATGTAAGGGAATTTGCCCGGAATGCGGCCAGAACCTGAACCAGGGTGAGTGCGACTGCGAACCGCAGCCGATTGACGATCGCTGGAGCAAGCTTAGAGAGTTCCGAGCCGGGAGCACGGCCCGGAATTGATAATTTCCGCGCCAGTGTCCAGTAAAGGGTAACCCTTCACTGGATTGTGACGACCCAAATAAGTGAAAATAGTTAAGAAAGCAGGAAAAGTATGCCTAATCCGAAGCGGCGCCACTCGAAGCGTCGCACATCCACCCGCCGTGCGCACGACGCCTTACGCGTGCCGCAACTCGCCGACTGTCCAAACTGCCACGAGAAGATCCGGGCGCATCGTGCTTGCCCGCACTGCGGTATGTACAAGGGCCGTGAGGTTGTCGAAGTCGTAGAGGCTTAATCGCTGCTGACGGCTGAGGCGAAGCGGCAACCGAAACTGTGAAGACAATCTTCTATCACTTCTCCGGACAGAGGTCCGACCAAAACCAACCCCCGACATGGTGACCATAGCCCTCGACGCGATGGGAGGCGACGACTTCCCGAAGCCTGAGGTCGAAGGCGCGCTGCAAGCCGCGAAAGCGTTTGGCGTGAAGGTGATCCTTGTCGGCCGTCAGGAAGTCATTCAGCAAGAGCTAGAAAAGCATCCGGGCTGGAGTTCGCTAGCGATCGAAATCAGGCACGCGAGCGAGCAGGTCACGATGGAGGACAGCGCCGGTAAGGCAGTGCGGGCGAAGAAAGACAGCTCGATCCGTGTCGCCTGCCGCATGGTTCGCGAGCACGAGGCCGATGCTGTCGTGTCGGCGGGAAACACTGGCGCGGTAATGGCAACGTCAAAACTGGTGCAGGGTATGCTCCAGGGAGTCGACCGTCCAGCCCTGGCCAGCGCTTTCCCGACATCGAAACGCGGCTATGTGGTGATGCTAGACGTCGGCGCAAACGTCGACTGCACGCCAAGGATGCTCGCACAATTCGCGGTAATGGGTAGCGCGTATTCGCGGGTCATCTTCCATTGCAAGAACCCGCGCGTCGGTCTTCTCTCGATTGGCGAAGAAGAGCACAAGGGCAACTCGCTGACGCACGAAGCCCGGCCGCTGCTCAAGGGCTTGAGGCATGTCAATTTTATCGGCAACGTGGAGGGCCGGGACGTCTACACCGGCAAAGCCGACGTAATCGTATGTGATGGTTTCGTGGGCAATGTCGCGCTGAAGGTGAGCGAAGGCCTGGTGGATGTCATCTCTCACGTTTTGAAGGAGTCTTTGACCGCCACCATGAAGCGGAAGTTCGGGGCATATCTGGCTCGGGACGCTTTCAGCGACTTCAAGAAGCGCGTCGATTATTCCGAGTACGGCGGCGTTCCTTTGCTCGGACTGAACGGCCTCTGTATGATTTGCCACGGACGTTCGAATGCCAAGGCGATCCGGAACGCGATTCGGGTGGCGAAGGACTTTGCGGAGGGTAAAATCAACGAGCGGATTGCATCCGAATTGGAAGAATGGGCATCTGTTCCAACTAGTTAGCCCGGCTGACTCTGATTTATGAAACTGGATTTCCGGCGTGCTGCCATGTTCGCAGGGGCAATTCTCCTGCCTTTTGTTATCAGCGCGAAGGAGGATCCGGTGCAGTGGTCCTTGGTTCCCGCCGGCGGTGCCCGGGCGGTGGCTCCGGGGGAAAAGCCTGGCTGGAGCTGAAGGCCGAAATACAGGCGGGATGGCACCTATACTCTCCGACAACTCCCGCCGGTGGTCCG
>JAFARV010000076.1 GCA_019245255.1 Acidobacteriaceae bacterium
CGGTTATCCGAATACATTGAAAAGCAGTTCAGGAAACAGAAGTGATGGAAGCCAAAGGTTCAGTACTTGTTACGGCCCAGGTTACGAACTTGTTACTGCAATTCAGTGCTGGCCCTGGAATAGCTTGAGGGTTGGTTGGACTTGTCCCCTAAATTGAGACAACCAGTTAAGAGTCAAATTTCAGCGAACGGAGAATTGACTCATGGGGTTGTCGCGACGGAAGTTCACCAAAGAGATAAAAGTAGCTGCGGTTCAGCAGTTGGAAGCGGGCTCGTCAGCTGCCGAGGTGGCGCGGGCCTTCGAAATAAGTGCCAATCTGCTGCATCGTTGGCGTAAAGAGTACCGTCACGGACCGGGCAACGCCTTCCCGGGAATGGGTAAGCGGCGTTGGGAAGAAACGCAAATCGCCCAACTGGAGCGTAAGGTGGGGCAGCAGGCCGTGGAGATCGATTTTTTGAAGGGGTGCTTGCAGAGACTCGAAGCGCAGCGGATGCTGCAGGCACTCTCTGGAAGGCCGCGATCTACCGCCACATCCAAAACCAGATCGAAGAGGGCAGCCAAATGACGGTGCTGCGAATGTGCGATCTGGGCCATGTGAGCCGGGCCGGCCTTTACCGCTTCGACTCCGAGGCCGAAACGCAGGACGACGATCTGGATCTTCGTGATGAGATTCAGAAAATCGCGCTGGAGTTTCCCTCTTACGGCCGCCCGCGGATCAGCGCCGAGCTGAAGCGCCGTGGATGGGAAGTCAACCACAAGCGGGTGGGCCGCATCCTGCGCGAGGATAATCTGCTTTGTCTTCGGCGGCGGAAGTTTGTAGTGACTACAGATTCGAATCACAGTTTCCGGGTATACCCCAACCTCGCTAAAGAAATCGAGTTGACCGGCATCGATCAGCTCTGGCGCGCTGACATCACCTATATACGCCTGGAGACCGAATTCGTTTATCTGGCAGTTGTGCTCGACGCCTACTCTCGCCGGATCATCGGATGGGCGTTGGACCGCAATCTGGAAGACGACTTGGCGATTGCAGCTTTGAGCATGGCCCTGAAGCAGCGGACACCCTCGGAAGGGCTCATCCATCACTCCGATCGCGGTGTTCAGTATGCATCGAACGACTACACGCAGTTGCTGAAAGATCATGGCATCCGCATCAGCATGAGCCGTCGAGGCAATCCTTACGACAATGCCGCCTGCGAATCGTTCATGAAAACTCTCAAATATGAAGAGGTTTACCGACAGGAATATCGCGGCTTATCCGAGGCCAGAGCTTCCATCGCGCAGTTCATCGAGAAAATCTACAACGGCAGACGTCTTCACTCAGCTCTTGGGTATCGACCGCCAATCGAATTTGAACGTTCGCTTCCGATTCCTGCTTCATCCGATTCACCGGAGCTGACTGCATGACCGCTACGCGAACAATGACGGTGCCCTCGGCAAGCGTTTTTCAGGCATTGCGGAATCTATCGGTCCGATGTGGTCACATCTTTTGCTCCGGAAGGGGTGAATTAATGAGCTATCCGGTCATGCCAGGCTCATGCCGAAAAATCTTGCGCTTAAAACGCGCTATAAGCGATCGCCGGGCATGGGGGATACATTGCGGGTCTGCCGAAAAAATGCCAAAATCGCCCACAAAACTTCCCCCGGGGCCCTTCCCGCTTTCCGGTCGGGCGGCTACCGGGGTATAGAACACGCCGGAAAGAACGTGTCCTGTCCATCGTCCGCGATGAGTTCCGGCCGGTTATTCCTCGACGGGGCGCTCGCCAGCGTTGCCCGTCTCCGCTTCACCGGCATACTCAGCTTAAAACGATTGCCTGCCGCAAAGGAATGATTTAACATCGAACGGTTACCAGTCTCTTGACTGGTTGTCTCAGCCCAGGGGACAAGTTCAGGTCAACATGAGTAACGCATTACAATTCGCTCTTGGTGAAGTAAGTCCGATTCAATGTTCCCTTGAAAACGACCGCGGTCTCGGAACGCCGGCAATCTTTGACGGCATAGTAGGGTGTTCGGAACCACTGCTGTCCGCTTTGCGGCAGGTGGCGCAAGTCGCCCCTACCAACTCGACAGTATTGATTACTGGCGAGACCGGCACTGGCAAAGAACTTGTAGCCAGAGCCGTACACAAACGTTCACGGCGAGCGAATCGTCCCTTTGTAAGCGTCAATTGCGGCGCCATTCCGCAGGCTCTAATTGCTTCAGAGCTTTTCGGGCACGAAAAAGGAGCCTTCACCGGCGCCGCTGACCGGCGGCTCGGCCGCTTCGAGGCCGCAAATGGCGGAACCATCTTTTTGGACGAAATCGGCGACGTTCCTACCGATACTCAAGTGGCACTTTTGCGCGTGCTTCAGGAGCGTGAGTTCGAACGGGTAGGAGCTAGCCGGCCGATCGCGACGGATGTGCGCGTACTTGCCGCTACCAACCAGGATCTCAGAGCCGCTATTGACGCAGGGAGATTTCGAGCAGATTTGTTTTATCGTCTGAACGTGTTCCCGATTCGTCTACCACCACTCCGGGAGCGCCCGGATGACATACTACTGCTACCGAAATACTTCCTTGATCGTTACGCGGCGAGTGCCGGTAAGAGAATCAGAAGCATTGACAAGCAAAGTTTGGATTCGTTACAGGCATATCACTGGCCAGGCAATGTGCGCGAATTGCAGAACGTGATTGAGCGCGCAGTGATTCTGTGCGACCGCGAAATCGTAACAATTGACGAAAGCTGGGCATCCAGCCGCGAAAGC
>JAFARV010000137.1 GCA_019245255.1 Acidobacteriaceae bacterium
AGTCGATCTGCGCGGCCGGAATAACGGCAGGCTGAAGACCGCCAAGGGCGCCGCAGACTCCGGAGAGCGCGACGGCTTCGGGGAGCTCGCCTGGTTCACAGTGGACGAAGACGTATCCGGGGAAGAGCACGCGCTCGATTCGCTTGACGCGGTCGCTCCAGCGGCTTTCCTGACCGTAGACAGGTAGATACGACTCAAAGCCTGAATAGTCGAGGTATCGTCCAACGGCCTTTTCATGCTTCGAGCGCACCCGCAGCGCGTACCACGCGGCATATGGAGGCAAACCGCGGGCATTGTCGGTCCCATCGAGGAGTGAGGTTTCCGGCGTCAATCAAGCCGGAAGGTCGACAGCGGAGGGGAAAACGGTTAACGCCCTTAGCTGTCAGCGGTCAGCTATCAGCCATCAGTCCGCGCTTCGCGCAGGTTTTGAGCTGAAAGCTGAGAGCTGAAAGCTGATCGCTAATTCCGCGGCCGCACCCTGGCGCGGAAGCGCAGATCGCGCCGCATTACTTCGACCAGCACGCGCGCCTTCGACAGCGCCTCGCCGATCACCATCCCGTGCGGAGGAGGCACGTCCGCGTCGAGATATTGCCGCATCGCTACTGCCAGCGTGCCGGCGAGTTCGTCCAATTTGTCAACAACAGCGGAGGAGGAGGAGGCCAACGTTTCAGCCATGTTATTTCCATGGTTGCGCCATCGGTCGACTTACCCGGCATGAAACTCGCAGATATTCTCTCGGCCATCACCGAGACCGAGACCAAGCTGATTCCGGTACTCGTGCCGGCAGCCGACCAGGGACTCGCCGCGGTCGCATTCGTGGCCGAGCAGACCCTGTTTAGCATCCTGCTCGCCGTCAAAGGCAGCAAGACCGCAACCACCACTCCCACCCCCGCAACCCCCGCCACTCCCGCCGCCGAGCCGAGCGACTTCGTTCCGGCCGGCGTCCCCTCCGCGCACGCTTCCTAAGCCGCGCACACGGCGCGCTCTTTACGGGGCGCGCCCAAGTCTGCCATGCTTTCAGTCATGGCAAGCAACACCAAAACCAAGACAGAATCGACGTCCGCGGGAGAAGGAACGGGCGAGAACACGCCGCCGCAGGCCTCGACGCGCAGCCGCACCGCGCGGTCGTCCGCAACCCGGAACCGCTCGCACAAACGCACGCCGCCCGTCACCGCGCAGGCCTCGGGAGGCAACAACGCGCGCAGCGCGACCACAGCGCCCAACTCGACGCGCATCGTGTCCTGGGTGCAGTCGAACTCCGGCCGCATCATCACCGCGTTTACGTCGGAAGCCAACCGCGCCGGCGAGGTGCGCAACTACGCGCTCATGGACGAGTATCTGGGAGTGATTCAGCAGTTCCGCCAGGTGTGCGGACTGCCGGCGCCGCAGGCGCAGATGCTGACGCGCGCCGCCGGAGTCTAGTTCCCGGCGAAGTGCTCGCCGCAGACCGTCAAACGGCCTTCCAGGCAGCGCCAGCCGTGCGGCAGCTCGACATCGCAGGGCGCGTCCGCGAAGACCATCTGATGCGTGGTCGCGATGCGGCCGCATTCGGCGCAGCGCCACGAGAGGCGCACCCCGATGATCGACGGTTCATCGCTTTGCGGCACGTTTCCTCGCTGCTTTCTTCGTTGATTCCTTCGCCGCTTCCGGTTGCGCGATCGCGCTGACGGTCAGCGCCCTCGGTCCGCTCTGCACGGTCGAGACCACGGAGGCGATGATTCCCGGCCCGAAGTGCGTCTGCAGTGCCTTGAGCGTGACGGTCGCGATCCTGGTGTATTCCGCCATCCCGACGCGCTCGATCAGCGCCGGCGTATCGACCACGCTCACGTTGCCGCAGGCCCCGACCAGGACCGCGTACTGCTCGCCCGCGATCGTGTGCTCCGATGCCGGCGCCGCATCGCGGAATTCGGAGCGGATGGCCGCGCGCAGCGCTTCTGCGCGCGCAATCTTCGATCTGAAAGGCTTTAGTTCCGCCTCGAGCACTCCCAGCTCGTCTACGAGGCCGGCGAGACTCACGCGTACACCCCTTCCGCGTTCCCGGAGGCACAGGCCAGGCAGGCAGCCTTGGTCGACGAGATGCGCCGGCCGCAGCCGCAGGCCTTTGCACCCGATTTGGCGGTTTGTTTTGCCGCCCGCAGCAGGTTCGGAGCGAGTTCCCGCGCCTCTTCTTCCGTGAGCACGACAGTGCTCACCGAGCCGTCCCCGTTCACGCGCTCGACGCGCAGCAGCGGCGCGGCGCCGACGAGCGGCTCCGGCGGATAGCTGATCCATTCGGCGTAAACGCCTTCCGGTCGGTTGTCCATGAAGCCCGCAGGTCGACAGATCGCGCCTCTCGGGTTAATGGCGTCCCCTCATGTGACCTTCGGCCAGCTACTCGAGCGTTTTCGCCTCGAGCTCGTGCAGCGCCTCAATAACGGCGAATTCACGGAACGCGCGCTGGCACGGCGCGCCGGCATCTCGCAGCCGCAGCTTCACAACATGCTCAAAGGCGTGCGCACGTTTACGCCGCAGATGGCGGACCGGATTCTCAAAGCCCTGCGCCTGAGCGTGCGCGATCTGATCGAGGGTTAGAGCACGCCGGCGAGCGGATCGGCTACGAGTAGCTGTTGTAAGTCGCCCGTTGCTTGGTTGTAACTAGCTACACACCGAGATGCCCATTGCCCTTATAATCTTGTTAGTTCTGCACAGCTTGGAAGGGCGGGTGAGAATGGGCACTTAATATCTGTTATCGGCGTTAGCTCCCAGCCCCGTCACGGCAGCGGGGGCGGCGGACCCGCATCGTGACCATGTGGTCCGTGCATCAGTGCATCCTGCACCGAGTAACCTGCAGGCACCTGGAATAAGCTCGCGTCAGGCTCCTTCGTCGATACATTCGAGAGCGCAAACGTTGACTGCCCAAACCGCGGGTCGTTTCGCACCGACTTCACCACAATCTGTAGGTCGCTCGAATACCACGTCTGAACGGTCGACACGATCGGCGCAGTATTTCCGATCTCGCCGGCCGGAATCGTGTGCACCACATTCGTACCTTGAGCAGCTACCCCGCTGCTTGAATCGGAACCCAGATCGGACTTCGTCACCTTCGATGAATCCCAATGGCGTTGCGCCTCGCCCTCGGGACCGGGTGCGCCCGCAGCGCTTTCGGCCGGGTGGAAAGGACGCCGGAACGCAGTCTTCTTGTTTGCGTCCAGCACGTACGCATACCCTGCCACGGGATCGGCAAGGAACGTCAGGTTCTTCGGCCCATGGTTGCCAAGAGGCCCTCCGCTGATCGTCTCTTGTTCATACGTTCGTCCTAGACTGTCTCTTGCAACCTGGCCTGTAGTTGTCCTCTGAATTGTGTTTCCATCGGCCAGCCGCTGAACAATCGTATTCGTCACCGTAGCCGAGTACGGAGCTCCTTTAACAACTTTGTGGGCTCCGAATTCATGCCGCCCGGGCCCACCGCCGATAAAACCAGGCGGAGGTCCTCCGAACTGCGCCGCCAATGGCAACGCTGCGCACAAGGCCAGAGTTGCAACAGTGGTATTTTTTGTCTTCATTTCTTTTCTCCTGTTCAACCCCCCAAGAAATCCGTCATTACTCGTTCGTGATTACGTGCACGCCCAGCGGCTCTCCATCTTCGCCGAGCAGAACATCAGCAAGTACCGAGCCGTTCGGATTCGCCGCCTGCGCCGACACCGGCTCCACCACCAATCCCGCCTCCGTCAGCGATGAAACCGGCACCTGCATTTCCACAATGTGCGGCGCATCCATCGGCAGGTCGGAGTTCGAATACGGCAGCACAACAAAAGTCTCTCCGCTCACTTCGAACGTGCCGACCGCCGGACTCTCGTAATTTGCCGCCGTCACCGGAATCCGCCTGCTGCCATGGTTAGCCAAAGGCAAAACAGCCAGGCCTAGAATCACACTAGCCGCAATCACCACTGCCCAGCGAAGCCGCTGCGCTGCTTGTTGCCGCTTCCGCTTATAGCCGAAGGCGCCCTCTTGTTCAACAAGCCTGGCATCCAGTTGCGCACGCTTCTCGGCAAATCCCACTGAGCCATATGGCTTCCGCACCAGTTGCTCCAGCCGAACCGACAACGCCGCGAGTTCGCGATAGCGTGCCCGGCAAGCGTCGCACCCGCCGAGGTGGCTCTCCACTTCCATCCGCTCTCCAGCCGACAGCTCGTCGTCGATGGCCCGGACCAAGAGATCCATGTCGAGATGCCCAAGTCGGCTCATAATGCCTTCCTTACAGTTTCAA
>JAFARV010000186.1 GCA_019245255.1 Acidobacteriaceae bacterium
ACTTCCAGTTTGTGCTTATGCTCATCTTTCTTCATCGCCGGTCGATGGGAGTCCTTCTCAACCTGCGACATACGCCACAGTTCAGCATCCAGTTGATCTGAGAATCGCTGCGCGCCAGCCAGGTCGTGCGCTTCGATGGCCTGCATGCCTCCTGCAAACCGAGTGAGTTGCCCGGCGAGAAACTGCAGATGCGGCTGCTTCTTGTCAGGCGTCCGGCCCTGCAAGAGTTTCAGAACTTCTGACCAGTTACCTGTGCGCAGTGCCACCGGCAGACCGGCATCAATCCGCGCTATCGAATCCCGTACCGAATAAATATAGAGCGTCGATTCCAGCATGCCGCGTGCGCCGCCGAGCTTCGACGAGAGTGCAGTTGCCTGCGCGAGTTTGCCTTCTTCCATTAGGTTGGCGACGGCGTACATGAGGTTGTGCACATAGTTCCAGTTGTTATCGGGCTCGACGTGCTGCTCGCGCATGTAGCGCTCATCGACCTGCATAGATTCTGCGGACGCTTGTTCCGCACGCGAGTAATCGCCAATGCGGAAGAAGATATGACCGGGCATATGTACCATGTGCCCCGAGGCCGGCGCTAAACGCGCCAGGATCTCGGCGCTTTGCAGGGCACGCTCGGGGTGATCCGTCCCCTCCACGGCATGAATATAGTAGTGGTTTGCGGCTGAATCATCCGGTTTATCCTTTAACACAGATTCCAGAATCTTCAGCTCCTGCTCGTGGTCTACGGACCTTGCCAGAGAGATTCGCGCCTGAGTGTCGTCGGGATATCGCTCGGCCAGCTTGCGCCAAAGATCCCGGACATCGGATGGGCTCGAACCCGGCTTCGCCTTCCTTCGGGCATCTTCACTGGCAACGGTTGCCTCAATGTAGAGCCGCTCGCGCTTGCTTGCACGGCCCTTTAGCCTTACAGCCGTATCGAGCGCCTCACGTGCATAATCCTTAGCCAAACTGTGATAAAAGGACTCCGCCTGAAATAGTCCCCAATAGCACATTGCACAATTGGGGTCGACGCGAATGCTTTGTTCGAAGGCGCGAGCCGATTCGTAATCCCAGAAATCGTGCAGCAGGTTTAATCCCTGGTTGAACCACATCTGCGCTTCAGGATTTGCAGTGATTTGCAGCTCAGCGTTCCCAATCCCAGTCATCCTGCATGGCGGAGGAAGTTGATCAGGCGGCGTCTGGTCCCGCATTTCCATCACGTGGCAGGGCATTCCCGTCTGTGCGGAAACCGTCTGCACGTTTCCGAAGGCAGACAAAAACAATGTAGCGACGAAACTGCCGGGGGACAGCCACAGCCGTATTCGCATCACTCCCGCTATTGTGCGTCAGAGCTGATGAGGCTGGAAGTGATACTTGCGCAATCGCGTGTGCAGCGGCGGCACACGCCCGCGCTTACGAGCGCCCGATGCTTACTGGTCCGTGGCCCGTGTGAATGGTCAACTCAGGTCCGCCGCCGTTTAGTTTCGCGTGGATGTCGTGGTCGTCGATCGCGCGCGTCTCAGCGGGCAGGTGGAATGAAAGCGGGCCGTTACCCTTGTGAACGGAAACATCTGCTCTTATGTCCTGCGGCAGTTTGATGTCAACCGGACCATTTCCTGTCTCAACATGCCAGTTCGACGTCAGCTTCGATCCGGAGTTCACAGTCAGGTCGATAGGTCCGTTTCCTGTGCGGAGTTGCAATGCATCAAGCCGTCCGTTGAGGCTCACCGGGCCATTTCCCGTCTGCGCATCAATACTGCCGTCGAAAGCCTTGATGTCGATCGGTCCATTTCCCGTGTTCAGGTGCGCAGCTCCATGCAAATCGCGCAAGTTGACCGGCCCATTGTCGTTCTTAATGAACGCGTTAACGTTTTGTGGAACGCGAACTTCCACCCTCACCCAATGGTTCCCCCAGTTGAAGTGCTGCTCAGGCATTTCAACTCGCAGATCCAAACGGTTGCCTTCCTGGTGCGGCTCGATATGAACCTGGGAAGGCCCGATAGAATAGCCTTCGGTCTTTAACTCGACATCGACTCCACTGCCGGACCCGGCGCGAACCTCCAGAGCTGCATTTCCAGCCGAAATGTGCAATTCCGGCGTACCAGACACGTCGAAGCGCTTGTTCCACTCGTCTGCAAAACAAGCCACAGGCAAAAGCAAGCAAACAGCAAAAACAGGT
>JAFARV010000419.1 GCA_019245255.1 Acidobacteriaceae bacterium
GGTTCGAGCGCCTGGCGTAACTCGAAATGTATCGACCCAACTTGCATAGACCCAAGCTTTGGAAAGCGGAACTCGAATTGTGGGCGAAACCATTCCCACTCCATCGCATATCCATGCTGATTCAAAATCGTGAGCACGTCTTCGAAATCAGAGGCGACATAGTGCGGTAGCAAGAACTGGTCGTGCAAACGAGTACCCCAGCGGACCAGACGCTGTTGATACGGCTCTTTCCAAAAGACGGCGACCAGCGCCCGGATGAGTAACTGCGCGGCCAGGCCCATCCGCAGGTCCGGAGCCATTTCGAACGCGCGCAGTTCTAATAGCCCGAGCCGCGAACCGAAGCCTTCGGGCGGATAAAGCTTATCGATGCAAAACTCTGCGCGATGTGTGTTCCCTGTCGCATCAACCAGCAGGTTCCGGAAAAGACGATCCACCAGCCAAGGCGGACACAAGTCCGATGGGAGCTGTGAGAAAGCAATCTCGAGTTCATACAGGCTATCCATGCGCGCTTCGTCCACACGCGGATACTGGCTCGTCGGGCCTATGAACGCTCCGGAGAACAGATAGGAAAGCGAAGGATGATTTTGCCAGAATGCCACCATGCTCCGCAAGAGATCGGGCCGCCGGAGCAGCGGACTATCCGCGGCTGTTGCTCCGCCAAGAACAATGTGGTTACCACCACCGGTCGCCGCATGTCTGCCGTCGTGCAGAAACTTCTCCGTAACAAGCCGCGAAGCGCGAGCTTCTTCAGCGACCACCGTATTGATGTGCTCCAACTCCTGCCAGTTCGCTGCCGGCTGCAAATTTACCTCAATTACGCCCGGATCCGGAGTAACACTGAGATATCTCAGGCGTGGGTCCGACGGAGGCGTGTAGCCTTCAATGCAAACGGGGATGTTAAGGTACGCCGCTGTGTCTTCTACCGCAGCGATCAGGTCCAGGTAATCCGGCAGTTTCGTCGTGTAGGGAAGGAAAACGTGGATTCGGCCCTGTCGAGCCTCAACAGAGAGTGCAGGACGAATCACCTGCTCGGCGGATTCTCCGGTTTGGGGCTCAGGCGGAAGCGGATCGTCGGGCACGGGAACATCGAAGAGATCCATGCGCGGCTGGCGCAAAGGAAGAGCATTGCGAGTTTCAAACGGATCCGTTTCGTAGTCGTATTCGATCCGATCCGGTTCGACCCATGGCAAGGAATCGAGCGGCAGGCGGAACCCGATCGGCGAATCGCCCGGCAACAGATGAACGCGCGGCGGGCGAAGAAACCACAGTTGGCTCGACCAATAAATACGGCCATTGTGCTGCCGCCGTCTCAGCGGCAATGCATAGCCGACAGCATTCTTCAATCCGTTCGTAAAGACGCGCACCAGCTCTTCCCGTTCACTTGCATTACCCAGCTTCGACTCGAATACGTCAACGTTCACCGGTAGCTTGCGTTCACGCCAGATGTAATAAAGAGCATCCTCATACGCCCCCAGAATGTTTTTCTCACTGACCTGCAAACGCCGGCTGAGAGCCTGTAAAAACGTAAGTGCGTCGTCCGAATCGTAGCCGTAGTCACAAGTCTCGTCGGCGATCAGCTTCTCGTTTTCCCATATCGAAAGGCTGTCCGCTCGCCAGAAACAGCTCAGGGCCCAACGGGGCAAAAGCTCGCCTGGATACCATTTGCCTTGCCCGAAGTGGAGCAAGGCTCCGCGACCGAACCGTGGGCGCAAACGTTTGATCAACTCGACCGCACGCTCCCGCTTCAAGTCGCCGAGAGCTGCCACATTCCACTCCGGACTGTCCGGGTTGTCGATACCGACGAAGGTGGGTTCACCGCCCATTGTTAGTCGTACGTCTCCTGTGGCGAGATCCGCGTCAACTTGCTCGGCAACCCGGCGCAGATTCGACCATTGCCGGTCAGTTATGGAATCCGAACGCTGTGCCGCACTCTCCACTCGATGCACTGCAATCGAGTAGCTGAATTCGACGCCTGCCGGCTCGACTGTGCCGGTAACCGGCGCCGCAGCCGTGGGATCGTGAGCGCTGGCCAGCGGAATATGTCCTTCCGTCGTTAAGAGGCCAGATGTTGCATCTAGGCCGATCCATCCCGCGCCGGGCAAATACACTTCCGCCCAGGCATGAAGTTCCGCGTGGTCGTCCGAAGCTTCACCAGGCAGCGAGTCAGGCGTGTTTACATCGAGCTGAATGAGATATCCGGAAACAAAACGCGCCGCCAGTCCAAGCGAACGCAAAATCGTGATCAGGAGCCACGCCGAATCGCGGCACGATCCTGACTTACGCGCAAGCGTCTCTTCAGGCGTTTGGATGCCCGATTCGCTGCGGGACAGGTACGCGATCTCCGAGTGTACGCGCCGGTTGACATCCGTCACCAACCGCAGCGTGGGCCGTCCCGCATCCTTATCAATACCGTCGAGAAACCCGATCACCAAAGGACCGGCGCCATTCGTTTCGAGATAGGGCGCCAAGATGGGCTGCAAATCGGGGCTATAGCTGAAAGGAAACGCCTCCGAACCGGGTTCCAAAAAGAGGTCCAATGGATTGATCGGCGATAGATCGGCAGTTAACTGTACCTGAAAGGACAGCTCATCCGTTTTGCCGGGAATGACGACACGGGCGAGATGGTTACCAATCGGATCTTGCTGCCAGTGCAGGAAGTGTCTTGCAGGTTTTATGTCGAGCGAGTAACTCAGGATCGGGGTGCGGCATCGGAGCGCCGGTCGGAGGCGTACAATCTGCGGTCCTACGATGACAGGCCGATCGTATTTGTAGCTCGTTCGATGAGAGAGAGCTACTCGGATACCCATCGCCTCAATCTCCGTTTACAGCAACAGTGGTCCTCACAGGCACGGCCATTTCGGCCTGCTCCTCGGTAATCACGACGAAGCGCTGTAACTCGGCCGGGCCGAAGGTAGTTGTCAGGGCTACATCGGCTGCATCCCGTCCTGTTGCCATGAGCACTCTTCCGATTCGCCGGGCATTGTGGCGCGCGTCGAAAGTCCACCAGCGGTCTTCGAGATAAGCTTCGAACCAGGCACTGAAGTCCATAGCCGTGGGAGCGGGCGGCACGCCAATGTCGCCCAGGTACCCGGTCGCGTATCTGGCCGGTATGTTGAGTGCGCGGCAAAAGGTAATCGCCAGGTGCTGAAAATCGCGGCAGACGCCGGTGCGCTCGGTATAGACATCCAGGGCCGTTTTCGTAGGGCGGCTCAATCCATATCCGAAACGAACCTTCTGATACACCCACGAACAAATGGCCTGCACACGGTTCCAGCCCGGCGCGACTTCGCCGAAGAGATCGGCTGCAGCGGCCGCCAGGGCGTCCACCTCACAGTACCTGCTGGGGAGCAGGAACTGCAGTAACTCATCCGGTAAATCGTTAACAGGGACTTCTCTCGCCTCCGGATTCTCTGGATCCAGTTCGCCGGAATCCTCCATCAGGGTGTCATTGCGCAGAGTGATCGTCCCGGGGCCTGCAACGAACCGCGCACAACGATTCCCAAACACATCCAGGTAGTAGCTGACGGCAAGCTCTGGATCGAGCTTTAGCTCATCAGGATGCACAAGGTCCGTCTCGCGGCTCGGATGAACGCTAAGTAGAGCGATAAAAGGCGTCGCTTGCGGAAGATAGAATTGAATGTCGTAGCCTAAGCGAATCAGCATAATGCTCCCAAGGGTTTAAAGAAGAAGAAGAGCAAGGCCATGGAGCTCTGGTGGGCTACGCGGCGTCGCGGACTACACAGTCCGCAGAGTCATTCTAACGAACCGCAGTTCAGAGCGAGCGCCACTCGGGTTCCGCATCGAGAGGCACCCGCGATCTCAACGCGACGGATCGGTGAAGTTGCTGATCTCGTGGACGAACGCGGGGTAAGCTCTCATGAGCTCGTCCCGGCTGCCCAACTCAACATCCGGCGGCTCCACCGCAGGCCACTCCGTTGTGCCAAGCAGAGCGTAACTACCTCCACGCCGCAGCCGCGAAACATGAAAGGTTCCTCCGGGTATAAATAACTGTGGGCGCATTCCAGCTCTTAAATCGTGACCTAGACTTGCAACACTGC
>JAFARV010000031.1 GCA_019245255.1 Acidobacteriaceae bacterium
GATAGGCTGTCGAACGCGCAAAATAGGGCCATTGTGACCGGCGGAAGTGTCGTGGGGCTGCTTGCTGTCCACGTCCTCGAAACCTCGTCTGGTCCTGGGAGTTCCATTCCTCGTGGAGTAAGTACCTCGGCGATCCATCATTCCAGAAAGATGGGCAAGCGTGGTATGTTCTCCCAGAGGGTAGGGATGCGGGAGGCGCAGGGAGAGAAAACCGGCCAGAATAGTTCCGCGGCAGATCAATCCTGGCAGGATTACGTTCGCGACATCCAGAACGGAAATGCGGACGCGCTGGCAAAACTGTACGATGCCACCTCAGCACTGCTTTACTCACTAGCATTGCGCGTGCTGGGGAACGCGGCCGACGCAGAAGAAGTTCTTCTTGATGTCTTCCAGCAAGTATGGCGGAGCGCAGGGAGTTTCAATCCTGCCCGGGGAAGCGTCTGGACTTGGCTCGTTGTCGTCACACGCAGCAGGGCGCTGGATCGGCTGCGGAATACTGCCGGCAAACGACTGCATGAAGCGCCGCCGCTCGGTGAGCGGTCGGCCATCGCAAGCTCGATGCCGCAGCCTGAGCACGCCAGCATGCTCGCGCAACAGCAGATGTGTATCCGGCAAGCGCTCCGAACACTCCCTCCAGAACACCGCGAACCGCTCGAATTAGCTTATTTTGCTGGACTTACTCACACCGAAATCGCCGATAAATTGCAAGTCCCTTTGGGTACGATCAAGACAAGGATTCGTATGGGGATGGACAGGCTCCGGCTCGCACTTCAGCCCGCAAGCACTCGGGCTGCCAGGACGTGACAATGGAGCAGGATCAATTGGACGAATGCCGGATTGCCGCTGCGCTATATTCGATCGGCGCATTACCGGATGAGGAGAAGCAACAATTCGAGCAGAGGTTGGCTGGTGGTTGCCCATTTTGTACAAGCCAGCTACACGAATACGCCTCGGTGGCGAAAGAGCTTGCGCTCAGCGTGCCGCTGGAGCAACCGGACCCGAGCCTTCGCCGGCGTTTGTTGGATCGCCTTGAGACTGTGCCGATGAACGTGCAAGCCCGCGCTGATATCACGCTTGTACGGGCTGACGAGACATCTTGGACATCATTACCCATTCCTGGGGTTGAAATCCGGCCATTGTTGGGCGAGAAAACTCTGCTTGTCCGGATGCAGCCTGGGTCATCGTACCCTGCGCATGAACACCGCTACGACGAGCAGTGTTATGTGCTTGAGGGGAGCGTCGTCGATAGCTTCGGAGTTACTGCCCATGCCGGCGACTTTGTATGCATGCCCGCGGGCAGCACGCACCAACCGATTCACACGGACACGGGTTGTGTGTTCCTGATCGCTTATACCCCATAAGAACTCTCGACATTCAATCACCGTGCAGCAGGTTATTCAGTCCGGCTACCATACTGGTCTCCGGCTCCATCGGATGTTCCGGCACAATCCAGTGAAGAATGGGTGTGGTCAGGAATGTGGTGACCAGCGCCATAATCACCAGCATTGTGAACAGCACTGGCGAGATAACGTTCAGTTCGAGTCCCACGTTAAGCACGATTAATTCCATCAGCCCTCGCGTATTCAGCAGGACGCCCAGAGCCGAAGCATGCCGCCAATCGAAGCCGTTCAGTTTCGCCGCGACGGCGCCGCCCCCAAATTTCCCTAGCGACGCGATCAGAATCGTCAACGCGCACAGTAGCCATTCGTGTCCTCCGTTCAGCAATCCGACCTGCGTTCGCAATCCGGTGAATGCAAAAAATGCCGGGAGTAAGAACACAATCACAAAATCCTCGAGTTTCGCGGCTAAGTCACGCGCAAGAAAGCTGTCGTGCGGAATCACTGCGCCAACGGCGAATGCGCCGAAGATGGCGTGAATGCCAATTGTCTCGGTAAGAAGCGAGGACAGGAGAATCGTCAAGAGCACAAAAGCCAGTGCCGTTTGGCTCACCCGCTGCTTGTTTCCGATCCAGGAGCTCATGCGAACGACTAAGGGCCGAACAAGCACAATCATCGAAATGACATACATTGCTGCTAATGCCAGGGTTAGCGTGGCGCCTCCGGACCGCGTTTGGCTCACGGCGACCACAACAGCGAGCAGACACCATGCGGATACATCGTCGATCGCAGCACACGCGATGGCAAGAATGCCGAGATTGCTCTTGTGCATTCCGCAGTCGGTCAAAATCCGCGCGAGCACCGGAAACGCGGTTATTGACATCGAGACGCCTAGAAAAAGCGAGAAAGAAGTGAAAGAGGCTGTACCGCTCGCAAGATCAGGATACAAGAAGAGAGCCAATCCCGACCCAAGCACAAACGGGACCACAATGCTCGCGTGCGAAATGATCAGGACCGAGCCGCCGTAATGGCGCAGTGAACCCAGGTCGAGTTCTAACCCGACAAGAAACATGTAGAGGATAACTCCAAACTGCGACACGACGTTGAGCAGCGGAGCGATCGATTGCGGAAGTATTTGTGCCGCGAATGCCGGAGCGACATGGCCCAAAACGGAGGGACCCAGCACAATGCCCGCCACCATTTCGCCTACGACCGCCGGCTGATGGAAGCGCCGGAACAAGGATCCGAGTGCTCGCGCAACAGCAATCACCAGCGCGAGAGCAAGCAAAACCTGGACGAAACCGCTCATATGCGCGGCTGCCGAACCAGCGCCGACGATCATCACATAAGGTTGCCGCGAAACGCTTAGGGAATCGCCGTACGCTCGAATTAACAAGTAGAAAACAGCCGCTGTCAGCAGCAAGCCAACGTAGGCCACGAGCACTTGCCAATGCGCACGTTCGCTGGTGCGAGCTTCGCGAGGCATCTTCACATTCTCCTTCACCAATCGGAGGATTGATCAGCCTATTGCAGGTGCGGGCGTGTACGCGGCTACCTCGGCACTCTGTTTGGCGAAACGCATGACTTGTTCCCGAAGCGTGTTCACACTGGAGGTTAGCCGATCTGTCTCGATGAGGACTAGTTCGTCGATGGGAGAAAAGCCGGACCTCGTCTTGAGCATTCGACTGTGATCTTCCCGCAAAGACGGAAGCGTTTCCGCGGCAGCCGGCGAGCCCCGAAGAGCTGCGGAAACGAAGTAGAGAGTGAAGTCGACGTCATGCGCGAACTGCTGAAAAACCTCCGGAGCGGTCCGAGCATGCCCTTGAAGCACAGCCGCCTCCAGACCCATGATCGAGTGCACCAGCGCCCTCGAACTAGCCAGGATAGAGGTAAGCAAGGTTACTTGCTCGGCATTGGCCCCAGGTTCTGAAGCCACACGATCCACTGAGGCCTCGGCATTGGAGCGAGTACGGCGCCAGCAGGTACGATAGCTGTCCAATTCCGACTCAACCATGGCCTCGTCCGAGCCAAATCTTTCCGCGACAGCGCGGAAATAGGACCGGCATGCTTCGACCATCTCAGCTACAACATCCGAGACACGGGTTCTCTCCCAAGTTGGCCAGAGGACATACGCGAGCAGTCCGGCGATTCCTCCGGCGGTGGTATTGAGAGCACGCAGAACGACGACGTCTTTGGGAGCTATCCCCGTCTCGGCTATCAGGAACACAATAAGGCCACTGATCGCGACGCTGAAGACGCCATAGTTCGCTGGTCCAATGCTGCGAAGCATGTAGGTGAAGATTCCAACGAGGAACACTTCGCTCAATGCGGAGGGCGGAATGAGATGGTAGAGGACAGTCGCCACCATAAGTCCTGCGAACGTCCCCGCAAGCCTCAATACTCCCCGGCTTATCGTAGTCGTAAAGTCGGGTTTCAGAACGACTGCCAGGGTCATCGGTATCCAGTAAGTACGATCCCAAGAGATCATGCGGCCCAGGGCATCGCTAAGCGCAACACAAGCAGATAAGCGGATGGCGTGCCGGAAAAAAGGGGAGCTCATATCGAAGTTGGCGTGCATCGTCCCAATCCAGCTGGAGACTTGAAGTCTCCAGGGATGCGATCGTTCCGTGCGCGCGAACTCTGTTGAACCTTCGGGTAGGCTATGGCTCGCAAGCTGTACGACGAGGCGCAACTGACCGGCCAGAATGTCGATTGCGTTGCACACTTCGCGTTCGATCGGAGCCGCCGTGTCGCTTTCGTGATCGCGGCAGGTTTGCAGAGCTGTGTCCAGTGTTTGCAGCAAACTTGCGGCAGTGCCCAAGCAGTTCTCAGCAGTCAAACACGAGCCTACCGTGCGAAGGACGTTTGCTGACGTCAAAAGGATGTGGTCTGCGTGGTCAGCCCATTTTTTTTCACTGATGTCGTGGCCCCTATTTTCGTCCAGTAACTCCGAGCGAAGCCGTTGCAGAACGAAGACCGACATCCTGATTCGGTCAGCCTGATCGAACAGCATGCGGTACCGCTCGCCTTCGACGCTGTGATCACGGCCCAAGGCAGCGATAGTGTCTTGTACCTGCTGGCTGGGCATGTCCAAGGGGGTTGTCAACGGGTCAGCTGTCGTGGGGTCGATTTCCGTTGCGATCTGACAGAATGTCGCTCCGATGACAGCGCGTTCCGGCTCGTACCGTCGCAACGGCCAAAACGCGAGCGCGAATAGCATCTGCACAAGCCCACCGAGCAGAACCAAAGCCCCCGCGGCCGACGCCCCCCCAAAGGACATCGCCCCGCGTGCTGCATATACGATTAGCGCGACGAGAGTGTTCAGCCCCAAATCGCCCGCGCGTGTGCTGACCGAAATCAGGAGTCCGGCAAGGAAGGCGTATGCGCCTGCGACGAGTATGGCAAGCCAGCTGGTGCGACCAGTTAAGGAACCAATAAAGACCGCGATAGCGCCCAGCACCGCCCATGCAAACATGCGTCGCGCTCTTTGTCCGTACGGGTCGCGGCCGTCGGAATACGCCACATTTAGAGCCCCCGTAGCAATGGCCACTCCGGCCAGTGGATTGTGCATTGCGATCGCGCAGCCCAGCGGAATGGCGACGGCGAGCGAATTCCGGAAGGCAACCCAAGTGTTGATCTTGGACTTATCAAGCCGTGTGACGGTTCGCCACAGCACCTGAGCGGACTTAGATTCTGGTAGCAGTGTCATCTCGTAGACCGATTAGGTGTCAGATAGTCGTTCGGCGCACCCGTTCCTTCAAGTATGTGGGAGCGATGCGATGGACTGCGGCAGATGACATCGTCGCGCAAAGGGCGCGGCTGCGCGCCGAGATACAGGAAGCAACTCCGCTGTCCTTGGCTTGGCGCGCTTGACACCGCGACCGTCTTGCGCGGCTTGCTTCGAAAAGACTCGATACACTCGTTTTGAATGCGAGCACCTGCTGTTCTGATCTGTGTAGCTGCCCTGGTGATTGGCGTCGAAGAAGCCGCTGCCCTGACGCGCGACGAGCTGAAACTGGTCCAGGACTCCGGCGGCTGGGAATACCTGACGATGACCGAAGTGAATAACGGGTTTGCAACTCAGGCGAACTGTTTTGCAAAGGCGTTTACCGGCGAATGTAAGGGCACTCTGATATTCCGGCCGGACCAGAGTTTCAGACAGGATGTCAGTGCGCACGGCAGGGGAATGCACCGGGGCGGTCATTATGAAATTCAGGGGCAGGACCTGACGTTTTGGGATGAGCACGAGACGAAAGACGGCCCATATCACATCACAATCAATGCCGATGAGAAGAGCATGACGCTCGAGACGACCCAGGCTGGCGTCGCCGTTAAGATCGAACTTCTGCTCGAGAGCGAGTTCAAACGGCAGCTCCGCGAGCGCGAAAAGCAAAAGTAGGCACTAGCGTGACAGAAGTGCAAACGCGTAGAGCGTGTCTCCGGCCGCGGCGACAACGAACTGCCGCTCATCAAGCATGTAAGTCATAGGACCGTTGGTCACTTTTGCGTTCACAGCGACGTGCCAGAGGATGCGACCGTCATTCGGATTCCAGGCGATCAGGTTTCCGGATGGGTCGCCACTGAAGAGCAGTCTGCCCGCAGTGCTCAGGATGCCTGAGGCCGCGATGCCCTTGCCGGGAAAGTCGTGACACCAACGGATCCGGCCCGTTTTGTAATCGATGGCCTCGAGCGTAGCTTGTGACCACAGCGTCCGCCCCGATCCACCGTAACCCTCCGGATGGTCATCTGTATCCGTGAGATAGGCAAGGCTATAACCCTTAGTTGCGTTCACAAAGAATAAGCCGTTCTCCGGGTCGAAGCTCGGCGCAAACCAGTTTGTTCCACCGGGGCCGGGAATATTAAGCAGTGCTCCGTCCGCCTTAGGTTCTTTATCGACGTTCGGGATGGGCT
>JAFARV010000792.1 GCA_019245255.1 Acidobacteriaceae bacterium
GCCTATGGCATCGTTCTCGCCGCCGGCTTTTTCGCGCCGTACAGTTACGAGAGCCAGGACCGGCAACTGGCGTTTGCCCCTCCAACCAAAATTCACTTCTTCGACGCTAACGGAAGATTTCATCTAAGGCCGTTCGTCTATCGCCTGAAACCAGCGAGCGGGTCGCTGGAGCAGTTTCAGGAAGATCGATCGGTGCCCTGCCCGCTGCATTTTCTTGTGCCGGGCGCAATGTATGTATTCGGCGGGCTGCTAACGGCCAAAACGCACCTGTTTGGCGTCGTGCAAGGAAGCGTGTTTCTGCTGGGCACCGATGCCCTGGGCCGCGATGTGTTCTCGCGCCTGCTTTACGGCGGCCAGATATCGCTCGGTGCGGCGCTGCTTGCTGCTGCTACCTCCGTCGGCATGGGTCTGCTTCTGGGTGGCATCGCCGGCTACTACGGCGCATGGATCGACGACATCATTATGCGCGTAGCCGAGGTGTTTCTGTCGGTGCCGTGGCTGTATGTGCTGCTTGCGATTCGAGCCTTTCTTCCTCTGCGCTTGAATCCAGGTTCGGTGTTCTTCCTGCTGATGTTTGTCTCCGGTCTGCTCGGCTGGGCAAGACCCGCTCGGCTGGTTCGGGGCATCGTGCTGGGCGCGAAGGGCCGCGAATACGTCCTTGCGGCGCGAGGCTTCGGAGCATCCGATCTGTATCTGATGCGCGCGCACGTCCTGCCGCAGGCTTATGCCGTTTCCATTACGCAGGCAGCACTGTACATCCCCCAATACATCACGGCAGAGGTAACGCTGTCATTTTTCGGGCTTGGCGTGAGCGAGCCATCCCCGAGTTGGGGAAATATGCTGGCGCAGTTGCGGACGCTATTCGTCCTCGAGACATGCTGGTGGATGTTCGCTCCTGCGGTGGCACTGGTGCTGATTCCGCTCGCTTTCGAATGGCTTTTCCGCCTGCAACTGCGTGATATCAAAACTCTGGGGTAATTCGCCCCCACTTGGGTTGGCACAGTTGGTCTAATCTCGAAAAGAGGATCGGTTTCAGATGATCTTTTTGAGATCAGAGAAAAATGTCTCCTGTTGTGTCGTTATCCTCGTTTCATTGTTGACCTATGGCGACATCTTGAGCACAGCATTTGCCGTTCCGTCCCGGAATACGGAGGCGCTTGCTCCTAACCGTGAGCACGAGTACCTGATCGTTTCCGATCTCGAAGGCAAGCGTGGTGGAACGTTGCTGACCGCCCACCGCTCCGAGCCTAGAACGTTCAATCCGCTGGTCGCGATGGATGGCAGTTCGAAGGAGATCATTGGACTGCTAACGGCAGACCTGATTCACATAAACCGGTATACACAGAGGACTGAGCCCGCGCTCGCCAGAAGTTGGGAAGTATCCAGGGACGGACGCCAATTTACGGTACACCTGAGGCGCGGATTGCAATTTTCCGACGGCTATTCCTTCAATGCCGACGACGTCCTGTTCACCTTTCAGGCATATTTGGACGAACACATCCACTCGCCACAGCGCGATCTGCTGAATGTGGGAGGCAAACCGATACGTGTTGACCGGGCCGACGCCTACACGGTCGTATTTACGCTAGCTCAGCCATACGGCGCTGCGGAGCGCCTATTTGACAGCATCGCCATTTTACCCAAGCACATACTCGAGCGCGCGTATCAGGAGGGTAAATTAGCCGAGAGCTGGAATTTGAATACCCCCGCCACACAAATTGCGGGTTTGGGTCCGTTTCAGTTGCGGCGCTACAGCCCGGAAGGAATTACTCTCGAACGAAATCCTTTCTATTGGAAACGAGATACTAAAGGAAATCAGCTTCCCTACCTCGATCGCATTGTCTCGCTCGCACTGTCAACACCAGAGGCCGAGGAACTGCGATTTCAGGGAGGCGATCTCGATGTAATTTCGCGCTTTGATGCGCAGGATTTTTCGACGCTGCAGCGAACCTCAACAGGGCGGAATTATCGCCTGTATGATGCCGGCCCGGGTCTCGAATACTGCTTTCTGTTGTTCAATTTGAACGACATCGGATCTGAGGGCGGGCCAATATTGCAGAAGCAGAAGTGGTTTCGCCAGAGCGCTTTCCGCCGGGCTCTATCGAGTGTTGTGGATCGTGATTCCATGATCCGTTTGGCGTATTCAGGCCGTGCTTATCCGCTGTCAGTACAGACTAGCCCCGGCAATCGGGCTTGGCTCGATACCGCAATACCGCGTCCGGAACGCTCGATTGAACTCTCCCGGAACATACTCCGGCGTGCGCATTTCGCATGGGCACCCGATGGAATTTTGCACGATTCATCCGGGGAGGCGGTCGAGTTCTCGGTAATGTACAATTCCGGGAAGCCTCAGCAGGAACGGATAGCGGCAATCATTCAGGAAGATTTAAAAGAAATCGGAATTAACGCCAATCCGGTACCGATCGACTTTACAGGTCTTGTTAATCGAGTTTTCGACACTTTCAGGTACGAAACAGCAATCATGACGTTGGCTGACGGCGATGCCGATCCAAACACAGAAATGAACGTTTTACTCTCAACCGGGCAGACGCATGTTTGGAAAATGCACGCAACCAATGCGCCGGAAGCTTGGCAGAGCGAGATTGACCGGATGATGCGTGAGCAGATGGTCACAATCGGCTACGCCCGGCGAAAGCAACTGTTCGACCGCGTTCAAGAAATCATGTGGGAAGAGCAGCCGGTAATCTTTCTGCTCAGTCCAGACATCCTGGCCGGCGCCGCGGAACGCGTCGGTAATTTTCAGCCTGCTTTACTTAGCAGCTACACCTTGTGGAACGCCGACCAACTCTTCATTCGAACTGAACACGATGCGAGCACCCATCGATGAACTCACCCAAAATCAGGGTACCCGCTTCGGAGGAGAGCTTCCACGAAGACGAAGCTCTCATACGGCGATGCCTCGCAGGCGATGAGAATGCATGGTCCCAGTTGATCAAGAAGTACGCGAATTTGATTTTCTCGATCCCAATCAAACGCGGTCTCAGTCAAGAAGATGCGGCTGATGTCTTCCAAACCGTCTGCGCCGCTCTGTTCGCATCACTGGCGAACCTTCGCGAACCGCGAGCCCTGGCGGCGTGGCTGATCCAGACCACAGCGCGTGCATGCGAGCGGTCCCAATTTCACACTCAGAAGTGGACCAGCATCGAGTCGGAGCAAGAGGCAGACATCGACAGCCGGCATGTGCCCGACGAACTCATAGCTCAGCTCGAACGTGAGCAGGCGGTCAGAGAAACCGTTAATGCCTTGAGCGCGGAATGCCGCAAGCTGATTCACTTGCTCTTCTATAGCGATCCACCGATTCCTTACGAACGTGCGGCCGCGGAGCTCGGGCTCGCAAAGGGTTCAATGGGCGCCACCCGCATGAGGTGTCTCGAGAAGCTCCGAAAATCACTGGACGAAAGGGGATTCAGCTAAATCGATGCAACCTGAATTGGAAGAAATCTGGCTTCAGGTAGACCGAATCCCGGACGAAGAGGGACGCGGAGCTTTTCTGCGCGAGCATCCCTCTCTACTGACCGCGGGAACTGTTGAACAGCTGGCCGAAGCGGTAAGAACTGAGGTTCGAGTTGACCTTCAGAAAGCATGCAGACTCGCGGAGCTGGCGGTTTGGATCGCTGCGGAGCTGAAAGACGATGAAGCACTTGGTCGGGCGCTGCGAGCCAAAGCAAATACTGTGTGGTTTATGGGTGACTGCCGGTCAGCGGTTGATCTGTTTGACCAAGCTGCAGCCCTGCTCGAGCGCGCCGGTAATTTGAGTGAGGTCGGACGTACCTTGAGCAGCTCGATACAGTCTCGCGCTTTGACCGGTGAGTATGAAACGGCGTATCAGGCGGCGAACAAAGCACGTGAGATTTTCCGGTCTCTGGGTGAGGGCTGGCGCCTTGCACGGCTGGAAATTAATGTGGCCAATATTCTTCATCGGCAAAACCGCTATGCCGACGCGCTGCAAGCCTACGAGCGGGCATACAGTGAGCTGCTCCCCCATAAGGACGCCGAAGGCATTGGGGTGGCACTCCACAACATGGCCGTCTGCCTGATAGCGCTTGACGATTACCCTGCCGCCAACAAGATTTATGCGCGGGCCCGAGAGCTGTGTGAAACGCATGAGATGCCGCTGCTGGTGGCACAGGCTGACTACAATATCGCCTACCTGCACTTTCTTCGTGGCGAATACTCGAAAGCTCTCGAATTGCTACGCGCTACGAGAGAAACGTGCCAGAAGAATGGAGATCATTATCATCTCGCTCTCTCGGATTTGGATGCTTCGGGAATTTACCTGGAACTAAATCTGTTTCAGGAAGCCGCCGAAGCCGCGGAAACCAGCCTGGCACAGTTCAAGGGCTTGGGAATGAACTATGAGATGGTGCGGTCCCAGCTGAATCTTGCAATCGCTGTTAGCTTACAAGGCAGCTCAGATCGCGCTCTCAGCTTGTTTAAGGAGGCACACGAACTGGCCAGGCGTGAAGAGAACGAAATTCTCCCTGCGCTGATCGACCTGCACAGCTCAATGGTTCTGTTCGAAAAAGCCGATTTCAGTAAAGCAAACGAGCTGTGTCGTCGGGCTCTTCGTGTATTCGAAAGCGCGGGTTTAGCAACCAGCCACGTTACTTGCCGCCTGTTACTTGGCCGTATATTCCTGGCCACGGACGATCGCATACAAGCTGCACGAGAATGTGATCTTGCTCTTGCCACCCTCCACGAACTTGATGCACCAACACTGCGGTACCAGGCTGAGTTCTTGCGTGGCCAGATTCTCGAAGCCTCGGATGACGCCGACGGAGCCTACCGCGCCTACCAGAACGCCAGATCACAACTCGAAACGCTTCGCAGCGGCTTACAGGGAAGTGAGCTGAAGCTTGGGTTCATGCGTAACCGCGTCGGAGTATACATGCGGCTAATACAGCTCTGCCTGGACCGTCGCGCCGAGGGCTGCTCTGAAGAAGAAGCATTCTCCTACGTAGAGGCTGCCAAGTCTCGGACGTTGCAGGATCTGATGCTTGCAGGACCGCAGACAAAGGTTCCGGAATCCAAAGGAAGCGGTAGGGACGCGCACATTCAAG
>JAFARV010000810.1 GCA_019245255.1 Acidobacteriaceae bacterium
TCAACCATTTGATCCAGGCATGGAAGGACAATGGCCTGCCGCCAAGTGTTCCCTTCTACATGACCGAAGGAAACGACCTGGAGGATGGTGGACCGGAGACGGTGAAACGAGGTCTTTGGCTGGCGGACTATGTTGGATCGATGCTCACTGCGGGTGCGAGCGGTACTTACTATTTCCACTATATAGCTTCAACACACGGTAATGACGGATTTCTGAGCGTCGACGGCAACAACCGGGTGATCAGTTACTCGCCACAGTATCTCGCAACTCAAGTGATCACAAAGGAATGGGTGCAACCAGTCGATTCCATTCATAAGTTGTATAAAGCGGCGAGTGACGTAAAGGATGACAAGGGGAATATTCTTGTCACTGCATATCCCGTGCAGCGCCCTGACGGGAAGTGGTCGATTTTGCTGGTAAACAAAGATAAAGATCACGATCATACTGTGAAGGTGCGTTTTGCGGATGCGGCGGATAACGACGATCGCTTCTTTACCGGCTCTGTGGACCGGATCGTTTTCGGCCCCGGGGAATACGTGTGGCACGCGGACGCGCCAGCAACTGCCAACGATGGAGGCGAGAACGGCCGGCGGCGTCAAGTGCGCACCGGCCATGCGGCGCCGGATGGACCTCCGTCAAAATCCGCCGTAACATCAGGCGGCCCCGAAACAGTGTATGAGCTGCCCAGGGCTTCGATTGTTGTACTTCGAGGTGAACTTACCGGGGGGCGTTAGCGGCGGTCGCAGCCGGACTTGAGATGATCACGAAGGCCATGCTACTCACACTGCGCACCATTCTCTGTGTCTGCTTATTCACCATACCCCTGATGATCGCGCAACAGCCCAATCATCAGCCCACCTCAGCTGCCGAAGCCCCAAGTCGCGATACCAGCTACATCGATACGAATGGAACGGCCCACGTCACCCGTGTCGTTCCCGTCCCCCAGGATCTGAGTCCTGAGGCTCAGAAATTCATCAGCCCGATGGTGCCCGATGAGGCTCCTCCCGAGTCGCTCGCCACAAGGCGCAGCCACATGGAGGAGTGGGGAGCCCGCTCGAACACCGAATGGAGTAAGCTCTGTCCGAACAAGATCGAGAACACCACGATTGGCCAGGTTCCCGTCCGTGTGGTCACTCCGGACAACATGCGCCCCGGCAATGGCGACAAGGTTCTCATGAATCTGCATGGCGGCGGCTTCAACGCCGATTCAGGCTCGTACGCTGAGTCGATCCCCATCGCCGGCTACACTGGACTCAAGGTGGTTGCGGTTCTTTACCGCCTGGCCCCCGAGAATCCCTTTCCGGCTGCAGTTGACGATGCCGTAACCGTCTACAAAGAACTGCTGAAGACTTATAAGCCCGATCACATCATTATTTATGGGACCTCCGCGGGAGCCATGCTCACAGCTGAGGTGGCAGTGAAATTGAAGCAGCTCTCTCTGCCCATGCCTGCCGCGCTGGGCATCTTCAGTGCGATCGATAGTTTTGCACGCATGGGCGATTCGTACGCGATCTACACATTAAACGGATTCGCCGGCCATCTTCAGCCACCTGACTCGGGCGTTCACGATCCTTATTACGTCGGCTCTGCCGACCCGAAAGATCCGGTGCTCTCGCCAATCTACGCGGACTTACACGGGCTGCCTCCCGCACTGTTTATCTCCAGCGGCCGGGATGCTCTGTTGAGCGGCACGACAAATCTGCATCGCGCCTGGCTTCGTGCTGGTATCGACGCGCGTGTGGTCGTCTTCGACGCTCTTCCGCATGCGTTTTGGTACCACTCCGAACTCCCCGAGTCGATTGAAGCCAGCCACATCATGGCCGATTTTTTCCTCGCGCATTTGCCGAAGCAGTAGCGTGTCCCTTGTCGGGACCAGCTGCTATCCCGTAATCCGCGCGCAAGCGCATTCTCGATATACGGCCGGAACATGACCACCGCTTCACAATCACATCTCGTTAACGAGACGTGATACTCTCGTTGGCGGCGGCGGGCCACTCTCGTTGCATTCCATCATCGAAACTACTCGGCCGATACGCGAAACCCGTGGAAGATAAAGACCTTTACTCAGGATTGATTCGGCTGCATGTACTGCACCACGCATGCGCAGGCGAAGTGTTCGGACTGGACATGATTGAGGAACTTGCACGGCATGGATACAAGATGAGCCCCGGGACAATTTACCCGATTCTGCACGGGCTTGAAGAACGAGGCTATCTCACCTGCAAGGAATTTCGATCCGGCAAGGTCAGACGGCGCTTGTATCGGGCCACACCAACAGGCCGCAAGGCATTGAAAGTTGCCAAACAGAAGGTACGTGAATTGTTCGGCGAACTAATTGAAGGTAAAAGATGAGCTCGAACCTCGGCAAGTTGTTCCTTCTCCTCCTGCTTAGTTGTACCCTGATCGCTCAGCAATCGAACCAGACTTCCCTGACTATCGAGCAGGCTGTAAATCAGGCCGGTCAATTTCCTTCCATCGCTGCTGCGCAAGAACAAGTGAATGCTGCAGCGGCTGGCATTCGTCTGGCCCGAACCAACTACCTTCCTGCTGTAAACGCCATGGCCCAAGTCAATCGTGCAACGCGAAATAACGTGTTCGGCCTCCTGTTGCCGCAGACGGTCCTACCGAGCATGTCTGGCCCTGTCTTGGGGACCAATGATGGAACAACCGTGTGGGGCAGTGCTGCCGGTGTTCTCATATCCTGGGAGCCTTTCGATTTCGGCCGGAGACACGCTCTCGTTCAGTCAGCTCGAGCGACTCAAGATCGAGCCGAGCTCTCAACTGAGAGAACTAGATTCGAGATCCAGACGAGCACTGCCGCAGCATTCTTGACACTATTGGCAAGCGAACAGACGGTGCGGGTTGCGCAAGCGTCAGTGGACAGGGCTCAGGTTGTCGTGAAATCCGTGAAGGCGCTCGTTGACGCGAAGTTACGTCCCGGAGCCGACCTGTCTCGGGCAGATACGGAACTCGATGCCGCGATGACCCAGTTGCTGCAGGCACGGCAATCAAGCGCGGTCGCGAGAACATCGGTTGCCGAGTTTACGGGAACAGATGCTCAAACGTTAGCCGCGGTTCCGGGTCACTTGCTGGAGCCGCTGCCGGACGCGACTGATGACCGTGCGGCCGATCTGTCGAAGAACCCCGTAGCCCGGGAACAGGCGGGCGTGATCGCTGAATCTAAATCCAAAGTTGACGTCTTGCAGCATACATACCGGCCCACCTTCGAATTGCAGGCAGCGGGATACGGACGTGGAAGCGGTGCTCTGGTCAGCGGACAGACGGTAACC
>JAFARV010000499.1 GCA_019245255.1 Acidobacteriaceae bacterium
CGCTGTATTGGCGAGCACTAAACCCAGCAGGCGCTCCGGATACTTCAAGGCAAGCATCATTCCCGTGATACCCCCTATCGAAATACCGCAAAACGAAAAGCGATCAGCGGCCACTTCATCGACTAATGCGATAACGTCAGAAGCCAGCGAGGTAATCGTGCTTGGTTCCGAGCTGACGGATGATTGCCCGTGGCCACGTGTGTCATAACGCAACACTCGATAGGAACGAGTAAGCGCCGGCATTTGCAGATCCCAGAGCGAAAGATCGGTGCCTAACGAGTTAGACAAGACCAGCAGGGGGGCATTCGATGGGCCATCAACTTGATAATGCAGCCGGCAATGATTCACGTCAGCAAAGGGCACAGCGTTCAGTCCTTTACTGTTGCCTGGCTATTTATTCCATACGCAGAAACTACGCGATTGATAAATTCCTCGGCGGCTCCTAAATACGAGCACGGGTCGAACAGCATAACGATCTCCGCGGGCGAAAGATGGGCGGTGACAGCTTCGTTCCTCTGAAGAACGTCACGCAGATGTTGCCCCTCGGACAATGCCTGATGCGCACAAGCGTCAACGATTTGGTGGGCCCGCGATTTTCCCATAAAGGTGGCCAGGGCCATTGTGGCCGCCTCGGCAAATATCAATCCGCACGTGGTATCTAGATTCCTTTGCATGCAATCGGGGAAAATCTCCAGGCCGGCAATCGTCTCAACAAGATGATGCAGCGCGCCGGCGGTGAGCCGGACCAGTTCGGGTAATGTCTCCCATTCTGCATGCCATCCGCCGAGACCGCGTTCATTCTCCTGAATCGTTGCGGCCAATATCGTAATGACAAGGGCGGGTACACGTGTCGCGGCCGCCAACAGCACGGCGGCAGTCACCGGGTTGCGCTTTTGCGGCATCGTCGAGGAACCGCCGCGTCCGTCGCCCGACGGTTCCATCAATTCGCTTAGCTCCGTTTGGGACAGTAACGAGAGGTCCCGGCCTATCTTTCCAAGTGTGCCAGTCAACAGACCGAGTGTAGTGGCCACCTCCGCGAAGCGATCTCGATGCGTGTGCCAGGGCATGGGAGGCAAAGTGAGGCCGAGCTCTTCGGCTAAAATTCGTGCAATCTGTAAACCGTGAGTATGCAGGCTCGCTAGTGTTCCGGCGGCGCCGCCGAATTGGAGCACAAGTACTTGCTCGCGCGCGTGAGCAACGCGAATAGCGTGCCGTCCGAGTGCATCAGCCCAGCCGGCAAACTTCAGCCCCAGAACGATCGGTACAGCATGCTGCATCCACGTGCGACCCGCTATCGGCGTGCCTCGATGACGTACGGCCAAATCACATAGCAGCTCGCACAGCTTTCCCAAATCTGTCTCGATCAGCTTCAGGGCATCTCGCAACTGCAAGATTGTTGCGGTATCGATCACATCCTGACTGGTCGCGCCCCAGTGCACGAAGCCGGCCGCCTTCTTATCCGACGCAGCCACTTTAGCCGTCAGCTCCTTTATGAGCGGAATCGCTATGTTTCCGGATCGGGCAGCGCTTTCAGAAATTGCGCCGAGATCGAACAGACGTACATCGCACATTGCGGCAATCGGCTCCACGGCTGACGATGGAATCACTTCGGCTTGTGCTTCAGCCCACGCCAGCGCCGCTTCGAAGTCAAGCATGCGCTGCACAGTCGTCGCGTCTGTAAAGACCTGATCGACTGCGAGCCATCCGAATAACCGATCAAGCAGCGCCATTTGAGGCTCTCAAATGTCGAAGAATACCGTTTCGTCGTCGCCCTGCATCCGTACATCCCAGCGCAACACGCCTTCACCGCACTCGCGAGCAATCAAGGTTTGGCGTCGAGCCTCTGGCACTAGATTCAACACCAGATCATTTTCGTTTGCAGCATCGCCGGGGAAATAAATGCGCGTAACAAGCCGTTTCATCAAACCCCGCATGAAAACGGTGACTTCGAGATGTGGCGCCTGCAGTGAGCCGCCAGGTCCGGGTGTTCGTCCAGGCTTAATAGTCCGAATCCGAAAAAAGCCATTGTCATCGGTTTCCACTCTGCCATACCCGCGAAAGCCGGCATCAATCGGCTTGGGTTGCGAATCTTCCGGATGGGCATATTTTCCTTCAGCGTTCGCTTGCCAGATCTCGATCACAGCGTCGGGGATCGCAATCCGATCGCCATCGAGCACCTGGCCTTCGAGGGTGATACGCTCGCCCAATCCGTCCGGACTTGCGATATCGGCATTCATCAGGAGCTGCAGGCCGATCTGAAAAAATGGGCCGACCGTCTGCGATGTTGTGGCGTACAAACGCATGAGCTATTCCTCGAATAGCGTGGCATTTCGGCCACGAAGAATCAGATCAAAGTGAAAACCGAGCGCGATGTCGGGGATGGTTGTGTCCCAGTCGAAGCTTGAGACCAGGCGCTTTCTCGCCTCTTCATCGGCAGTGCAGTTGTAGATGGGATCGAAAGGCAGGAGAGGATCTCCTGGGAAATACATCTGGGTTACAAGGCGAGTAGCGAAAGCAGGCCCAAAAAGTGAGAAGTGCAGGTGCGCTGGACGCCAAGCGTTGTGATGATTGCTCCACGGGTATGATCCTGGCTTGATCGTGACAAACCGATAGTGCCCTGAATCATCAGTCAGAGTGTGTCCGCGTCCAGGAAAGTTTGGATCGAGAGGAGCGTGATGCTGGTCCCATCGATGCATGTAGCGCCCTGCGGCGTTGGCCTGCCACATCTCAATCACGCTGTTTCGTACTGGCCGCCCGTCTTCATCCAGAACCTGGCCGCCCACGACGATGCGCTGCCCCGATGGCTCGCCTGATCCCTGTTTCGTTAGATCGCAGCTACTCTTGCGGATATCCTCCAGCGTGAATTGAGGTCCGGTAATCTCCGATAGCGTGTGAGGTATTTCGATCAAGGCATGCGTGGGGTGGCGCTTTTCACACGAGCGATAGGGCAAATGGCGATACTCTGGTTGCGTGCCTCCCCTCGGTCGCCCGTACACTTCCATGCTGGAACGCGCGGTTAATGCGCTGTCACCCGTCTGGATCATGCTCTAATACTCCTCGCTTAAACCCTTCCAACATCACCGGGATGCCCTACCCAACGCCGATACACACCGGACATCACTCTCCATCAGCGGCCGCGCCGTGAGCGGCCGCAGTGCGCGCATAGAGGTCACGAAGGTTTGTGAGTTCGAATTCTGTCGGCTCGGGAGTTCGTTCTAAATGATCACTCAAGCTGAGATCCCAGCCTGTCGCCTCTTTCACTTGCTCCACAGTAACGCCGGGGTGAAGTGCCGATACCACAAGTTCACCCGTTTCCGCGTCGGAGACCAAAATCGAAAGATCCGTTATAACCGTCGTAGGGCCGCGTTTGAAGCGGCCATTAGCTCCATTCGAGACAACCGAGCCCGATGAAGTCATGAAATCAAGCCGTTCGACAAAACTGCGCCTGTTCTGTTTGATAATGATCCAAACTTCTTTTGCGGAAGTTGCAATTTCGGGTGCGCCGCCCGCGCCCGGAAGACGAACTTTCGGTTTTCGGTAATCACCGATAACCGTCGTGTTCAGGTTCGAAAATCTGTCCATTTGGGCTGCGCCCAGGAACCCGACATCCACCCGTCCGCCTTGCAGCCAATAACGAAAAATTTCGGGCACCGAGACCACCGCGTCTGCCGTTTCAGCTAGTTCACCATCGCCGATGGAAAGCGGAAGCACGTCCGGTTTGGCGCCAATCGTTCCCGACTCGTAAATCAGCACTACGTCAGGAGCATGCGTCATGCGGGCAAGGTTCGCTGCGGCACTCGGCTTGCCGATTCCAACGAAACAGACCTGCCCATTTCGCAGTTTCCGTGCGGCGGCGATTGTCATCATTTCATCGGGGGTGTAGCCGTTTTCAGACATTAGCCGTCACATTTGCCTCTGCAAGGCTTCGCTTGAATTCGGCGAAGTCGGAGGTCCAAAGCACATGCCTTTTCATCCAGTCCCTAAAGCGTTCGCGATCTTTTGAAATACCGTCCCAAGCCTTGCAAAAAGCATTGTCGCGTTTGTAGTAACCGTGGGCGTAGGAAGGGTGCGCTCCGCCTGGAACCATGCAGATATGAGTTACACACCAATGCGGTAACACACAGGCATTCATGGGTGCATTGAGATTGTCTACAATTTCCTCGACCGTAACTATGGCGGACTTAGAACACAGCACGGCCTCTTTTTGGATGCCGATAATTCCATAGATCAGCACATTCCCCTTGCGATCAGCCTTCTGCGCATGGATGATCGCGACGTCCGGCACAAGCGCAGGTGTGGCCGCCAAGACTTCGCCGGTAAACGGGCACGTGACCGATTTGATGTTCGCGTTGTACTTTGGCAGATCGGAGCCGATGTATCCGCGAATGAGAGCGAAGGGCAGGCCCGAAGCCCCGGCTTGATAGCGCGCAGCCATATCAGCATGACTGTGCTCTTCGATGTCCAATGGAACTGGCCAACCGGTCTGGATGGCATCGCGAAAACGATGCAGCGAACCGACACCCGGGTTTCCGCCCCACGAGAAGATCAGCTTGGATGCGCAGCCCATACCGATCATTTGGTCAT
>JAFARV010000910.1 GCA_019245255.1 Acidobacteriaceae bacterium
TGACACAGATCAGTATGTTGGGATTGTTCATTGGTGCAAAACCCATGAACGACGCATTGTACTTGTGTGTATAAACGTGGTGCGCGAAGTCGAAGATCTGTGCCGTCCCCGTTTTGCCGGCAACTGTATATCCCGTGACATGCAATCGATGAGCTGTCCCTTGAGGAAGCGCGACCACCCCGTGCATTAACTCGCGCATCGTCATAACCGTTTCCGGCTTCAAGATCTGTACGGGCGCACGAATCCTTTTAAACTGTTTCGGTTCTCCTGGCGCCTGCTCCCAGGCGACGATATGGGGACTCACCAGGAATCCACCATTCGCAATCACCGCTCCCATACGCGCCAACTGCACGGTGGTCGTACTAACTTCGTGCCCGAACGCTACCGAAGGAAGGGATGTCGGCTGCCAGCGCTTCAGCTTGCGCAGCATACCCGGAGCCTCTGCGGGAAGCTCGATGCCCGTGCGTGAACCGATTCCAAACTTGCGCACATAATTATAGAGATTCTGGGCGCCTACCTCCATACCGATACGAATTGCGCCGACGTTGCTCGACCTGATCAGGACATCCGCCATCGTCATATCGCCGTGCGCATGCGAGTCGTGAATGGTGCGACCGAACAGAGTAATTACGCCGCCCGCGGTATGGATCATGGTGTCAGGGCGCAGGTTTGTCGTCTCGAGCGCTGCTGAAAGCGTAATGATTTTGAACACCGATCCGGGCTCATAGGGCGCCACGACGGCAAGATCTTCTCTCCCATGCGGTTTCTCGCCCGCATGCAGCCGCTCGTTGGGATCGTATGTGGGGTAGTTTGCGAGCGCGAGAATCTCGCCGGTATTCGGATCCATCGCCACGATGCTGCCGTGGTCGCCGTGATTGTGCACAACCGCGTACTCAATTGCTTCTTCTGCGGCCTGCTGTATCTGGCTGTCTATCGTAAGTCCGATATTTTTTCCCACGATCGGCGCTTTCGCCACTTCCGAGGCATATGCCTTTTGACGTACATCGACCTGGACACGAAGCAATCCCGGAGTGCCTGCCAGGTCCTTGTCGAGCTTTAGTTCCAGACCTGCGGCGCCGTGGCCCTCCGCTCCGACGTTGCCAACTACGTGAGCAGCGAGTTTCCCGTTCGGGTACGTGCGAAGACTGCCCTGCCGGATTTCGAGCCAATCCAACTTCATGGCGCGAAGCGTCTCTGCCTTCTCGTAAGTCACCTTTGGATCCACAACGAAGTAGCCGTGGTGATGCTTTGATATCGCCGCGGCCTCCAGATCCGCCTCGAGCTTACGTGCATCGATATCGAGGATTCGCGAAAGGAGTGCCGCTGCAGTTGCCTTGTCCGGAATGCGCGCCGGATTGACAACGACGAATTCGGATGGAGAACTGATCGCCAAATAGTTGCCGTTGCGGTCGAAGATTGCGCCGCGCGGCGCTTCGAGTGGCTCCAGGCGTTCCTGCTGGGCGTCACCAAGCCGCTCGTATTTGTCGTGAGCCAACACTTGCAGCTGAAACAGCCTGAGTATAACGATAAGGGCCCATCCCGTCAGGATGAGCCCCACAATCGCGACCCTTTCCGTACTCTTTGTCAGCGGGGAGAGCGGCGCGCGCTGCATTGTCTTCACCTTTACACAATTACGAAGAAGCGCGGCAAGGTTCCGCCAGAGGCTTTAGCTCGAAACTACGCGCCTCAACTACCGGGCGTCGACCTCGGGAGCGGGCGCGAGCGCAAGCGGCATCTGAATACGTGCGTCCGTATTCTTCGCTTTCCCGTCCAGGTACTGAACGGCCTGTGGCACCGGCTCTACCAGCCTCAGCGTCTTTGCAAGCTGCTCCAGCCGGGCGGGACTCAACAGTTCGGCTTCTTCGAGGTCGAGCTTTGCCTCATCCTGCTTCAAGTGCTCCTGTTCTTGACGGAGGTTTTGCAGCGTAAAGCCCGCCATGGTGTTGTATGCGGCAGGCACCAAACCGGCGATTACCAGTGACGCGGCAAGAAAGCCCGTTGCGACAGAACGGCTTCGCGCACGGCGCGCCACAGGGTCCGCAGCCCGCACCACACCGCTGTTGTCGATGCGTTTCACAAATAAGTAAACGTCTTCATTCGCGATGGGGCGCAGTCGCGGCGCTTCGGTTCGCGTCCAGACGGCTACCGGGACATCCTCAAGCGTTCTTACGCCTACAAATCGATTCACAAACGTTGCCAGTGAGGCCATTTTTCTTCCTTCTAAAGTCGCTCAATTGCCCGCAGCTTGGCGCTTCTCGACGCTGCGTTTTCAAACACCTCTTCATCTGAGGGCCTGACGACATGCTTCGTCAGAATCTTGCATTCACCCGTTCTCGCCAAAGCCTGAAAAGCCTGCTTTACCTTCCGGTCTTCGGTCGACATGAACGTCAGTACTACAAATCGCCCGCCTGGCCTCAACCGTCCCGGAGCTAACCTGAGTAGCTCATCCAGCTCATCCAACTCAGCGTTGACCCGAAGGCGCAGCGCCATGAATGTTTGCGTCGCTGGATGAATTCTCCCTGTTCGCGGCACGGCCTGCTCGACAACGTCAGCCAAACGGCGCGTCGTCAGAATCGGCCGTGCGCGAACAATTGCTCTGGAGATTCTTCGCGACCTCCTTTCTTCACCGAGCTGATAAATCAGATCGGCGAGATCCCTTTCGGGCAATTCGTTGACAAGATCCGCCGCAGTAAGATCCTGGCTGCGATCCATCCGCATATCCAGAGGACCTTCTTCCATCAGCGAAAAACCACGCTCAGCACTGCTCAAGTGATGGCGGCTGACGCCAAGATCGGCCAGGATGCCATCCACGGCCGCAACACCATTCCTCTCCAGCGCCTCAGGCAGTTTTGAAAATGTTCCGTGAAAAAACCGGATCCGCCCCTTCCACGCCGCCGTATTCGCTTCCGCCAACCGGAGCGATTCCGCATCGCGATCGCTCGCAATCACAAAACCACTCTCCAGCCGGGATGCGATCTCCCCCGCGTGGCCTCCCAATCCCGCTGTCAAGTCGACGTAGACGCCGTCGGGCCGGAGCGCCAGGTACTCCAGCGACTCCCGCAGCAGCACCGGGTAGTGCCACGGACCCCTCTCTCCGGCGCCACCCATACATCGCCGTTACCGCAATCCCTTCTTCTCGAGCCCTTGAACCTTCTCGCCCACACCTTCGAGAGCACGCGCCAGGCGCTGCTCGTACACCTCGCGCCCGATCACTTCGATCCGCTGTTTGAAACAGCGCAAAAAAACTTGCTCGTTTTCGAGCTTGAGAGCCCGGCGCAACTCTGTCGGGACCAGCACGCGCCCCTGCGCATCCATCTCGTCGTCAGAACCGAAATGGTACGCGATGAAAGCAACGTCTTCTTTGGTCTCGGCATCGTCACCGGGCTCTTCCAGCAGGCGCTCCGTCTCACGCCAAATCGAAATAGGATAGATTCGAGCAGTGGACGCGTTTAACGTCGTGACAAACACTTTGCGCTCCCCGAACCCTTCCAGATATTGCGCGATCGCGGACGGCAGCTTGAGACGGCCTTTTTCATCGACACGTGCGCTTAAGAACCCGCGAGGGGCTTCAACCTGCGACGTTGAACCTGTTTGACCGTCTTGGTCTGCCACTTTCGACCACTTTGGGCCTCTTCAGACCACTAGGTTGATAGTGGCACGACGTGGTGTTGTTTGCAATACCTGAGAGAAGAAAATTTCGGCTAAGTCCTTTATTCGCCTTTGTTACGCCTGAGTATGGTGCTATGGATGTCTGTGCGCATGATTGCTGCGCTCGATCAGTGAGCGATCAGTGAGCGATCAGTGAGGATCAGTGAGGGTGAGGATCAGTGAGGGTCTGAGGATCAGTGAGGGTCAGACGGCCATTTAATCCGATGTTGTATTTCGTGTCTCAGGTTTGTCCTGGTATATCGTCAGTTTCGGGCGGCCGACGCGAGCGTGACATGGCTCGCCCCAAAGGCGCCCAGTCCTGGTTGCGTGCCGGATGCCGACCCAGTCTTCTTCGGGTCTGAGCGTGAGGAACTGACGCCATTCCACGGTGTTGTACTCCTGTCGCCAGATTTCGAGGTTGAGCCAGGATGGAGCACTCTGTCTGCCCGTATGGACAGCAGCGCTCGAATACAAGTATTCGTCGGCGACCTCAACTAAGCCAGCCCGTACCGGATTCAGTTCTACGTAGCGGAGAGCTCGCCAAAAATGGGTGCCCGCTAACACGCACGAGTAGAATCGTGCTTGCCAAAGATGCCCACTGATCCTACCCTGCTTTCGGTTTAGGTACAGCGCATATTCCGCATGAGCACGTCGAATCGTGTCGGCCATCGAGGTTGTCGTCCGTGGCACAACGATCCAGTGGACGTGATTCGTCATCAGGCACCAGCCCAGAAGATCGAGGGAGTACTCCTGCGCAGCTTGGGTGAACCGAGCTAGGTAATACTCGCGATCGTCCCGATCGAAGAACGTCGTCTGCCCATAATTGCCCTTTTGGGTGAGATGGCAGGCAACGTCCGGAATCACAACTCGATTTACACGCATGCACTCGAAGTGCTGCCCCGGTGGTACTCGTCTCGGACTTTACGGCCGTCTGACGGCCATTAAATCTGAGCATTGAATCCGATGGCATATTCCACGCTTCAGCTTTATCCGGGTGTACTTTCAGTCCTTTGCCCTGCTCTCCGGCAGCAACAAGCCTAATATGCTCCCTTCGCCGCGAGCACCGTGCGAACAGTTCGCATCAGAATCTGCACGTCCAGCCACAACGACCAGTTGCAAATGTAGTAGGTATCCGCAGCCTGCTGCACGGCCACATCCCCATCGCTGCGATCGGATACTTGCCATAGCCCCGTGAGGCCTGGCTTCACGCTCGCGCGCAGATCACGGAACGATTGCGGGAAGCTATCCAGGTGGTAGAACGGAAACGGTCTCGGCCCCACCAGGCTCATGTCGCCGCGCAGAACATTCCACAACTGCGGGAGTTCGTCCAGGCTGTACCGTCGCAGAAACCATCCGATCCCCGGCAGGACACGCGGATCCTTCTTCAGCTTGTAA
>JAFARV010000974.1 GCA_019245255.1 Acidobacteriaceae bacterium
AGGCGTTCTTCGGCTCTGCCATTGACAATGCGAATCGCGTGATCGACAGCACGAAAGAACGTGGTCGCTTCCATCAGAAATTCCGCGTCTGCACGCTCCAGGTGTCCCATCTTCTCCACGATGTCGATGCGTTCGGGCGTGTTCAGGCTCTTAAAGAACATCCCTGCACCCTTCAGGCGCAGGTACATCAGGATGAAGTCGGCGTCATAGTAACCGCCCTCACCGGCTTTTAGTGGAGATAGCGCGCCCTGCTCCCGCTGCAGACGCATCCGCATCTGCCGCAGATCCTGACGAGAGCGCCCGCTCTGTCCATAGCGACGCCAATCGACCTGCTGCAAACGTGTCAGAAAGTTCGTTGCGCGTTCCAGATCGCCCGCGACGGCTCGCGCCTTCATGTAGGCGATGCCTTCCCAGGCTTCGGCGTGGTGCGCAAAGTACTCGACATAGTTCGATTCCGACTGCACAAGCAGACCTTCCCTTCCATTCGGCCGCAAGCGGGTATCGAGCGACAGGATGGTACCGTCGCTGGAGTACGCAGTGAGAATCTCGATCATGTGCTCTCCGACGCGGGTCCAAAACCGGTGGCGCGGCATCTCCTCATCGGGAAGAATGAAGAGTACGTCCGCATCGGATCCGAGGTCAAACTCGCGCATCCCAAGGCGCCCCAGCGCAACGACCATCATCTGGCCTTGCGGCTCCTCGAAAGGCTTTGTCTTGGTGGCGTGCATACGCGCGTGCGCCCGAGCCTGCTCCAGGGCGACTCTGTAGGCACGCGCAATGACAAATTCCGCGAGGCCCGACGTGCGATCGAGTGTGGAGAACACGGGTTCCGGCAAACAGATACTGCCGACGAGAATCCGAAACATCTCCCGCCGGAAAAAGCGGCGCAGGCCCGCGATGTCATTGAGTGGCGGCGTGAGCGCTTCAAAGGCCGGCCGCATGCCAGGATTGTCGGCTATGCGGCGTACGGCATCGAGGAGGTTCACATCATGAATCAACTGCTCGGACAGGAATGGACTTGTCGCAAGGATGTTCGTGACGTGACTTGCCACGACCGAGTGGCCTTCTATCAGATGGCCGTAGTACGGATCTCTGTCGAGGGCTTCGATGAAGCGCTCGAGAACCGCCGGCGAGCTTCGCACAGGTTGGGCTTGGATTGATTGCGCGAAATTTGGGTACTTCTCCTGCAAAGCCGGAGGCAGTGTTGCGGCAGGCCTGTTAACGGCCGGAGCTTCTTCGCGAACCTGCACAGCCGGGCTGGGCGGTACGGCAAAAACGACCGATGGCGTATACGAGAGCGGACGCTGCGCATGGACGATTCGTTCGTAGATCGATTGAACGTTCTCGAGATGGTGATTCAGAGTCTGCAGGAGCTGTACGTGAGTGACCGTTCGCGCGGACGAATTGAACTCAGACGGCGGCATACGGCGTGCTACCGCCTCCATTTCCCTGGGGTCGGCCGGTAAAGCGTGTGTTTGCCGGTCGTCCTCGAGTTGCAGCCGATGCTCCAGGTGACGCAAAAATTCGTAAGCCCCGGACAATCGGTGATGTTCACTCTCGGATATCAACCCGCCTTCGAGTAGCCGTCGCAGGGCAAAGAGCGTTCCTCCGTGACGGAGCGCAGCATCGCGAGCCCCGTGCAGGCGCTGCAGGCACTGCACCAGAAACTCAATGTCACGGATTCCCCCTCTGGCCAGTTTTACATCGAGCTCGGACTTGCGCAGCCGCTTGCGCGCGAGTTTCTCGCTTATACGCTCGCGTGTCGCCGACATCGTTTCGATGGTCGAAAAGTCCAAGGTGGTCGAGTAAATCGATGGCTCAACATACTCAAGCAGTTCGCGACCGGGTGCATCGTCGCCGGCGGCGACCCGCGCCTTGATGAGCATCTGCAGTTCCCAATCGCGGGCGCGTTTGGCGTAATATTCCTTGGCGCCTTCGAGCGAGATAGCTACATCGCCAAGGCTGCCCTCGGGCCGCAAACGAAGGTCGATGCGGTAGCACAAACCCGCCAGCGTGTACGTCGAAAGCAGGGTTGTCAGCTGATTGGCTACTTTCTTGAAGAACTCCTTGTTAGTAATCGAGTGCGGCCCTGACGTCTCGCCATTGCCGCTGTAGACGAACATCAGATCGATATCGGAGCTGTAGTTCAGTTCCCGCCCGCCGAGCTTACCCAAAGCAATGACCGAGAACGTTGCCGGGGCGAGTTGCCCTGTTACGTCGGTCATGGGAGTACCGAAACGTGTTTGCGCCTCTGCCTGCACATTGCTCAGCGCGCAACTGAGTATCGCGTCCGCCAGGTTCGAGAGTTCTTCGGTCACTTGTGCAACCGATGCCAGTTGAAGGGCATCACGAACCGCGATTCTCAGCAGTTCCTTCCTCCGGAACAGCGACAATGGCAGCGCACTAACGCCGTCCTGTACTCTGACGAAGTGCTGCAATCGGTGAGTGTATTCGGCGGCGGAAAGCACGGACTCGAGCCGGTCGAGTGCTAACAGCCAGTCCGGATGCCGCGAACACTCTTCGGAAAGGAAGCGGCTGACGGCAAATACCGCGCCGAGACTGCGCAGCCTTTCGGGTTCGGAACTGAGCTTGGAGAATGTGTCAGGCTGGAGCGCTTCGAACTCTCGAAAGCGCAGGAAGACGCGGTCGCGATCCGCAAAAGCGCCAGCTACACGTCTGAGGATTGTTTCGAGCGATTCGGAAGCCTTCTCGTTAGAACTGGCGTCGTTCGCGGTACCAAGAAGTCGCTCATCGACCTGAGTGCGCATGAAATGTGAGCAACGTGGCTCTGTTCGGATGCCTTCAGCGAGGCCGTCCTACCGCTCCGATTATACCGTTCATCGCGGATGGCGGAGACGCTTCAGACAAATGGCTCTATCGAGTACCCAGTACGCTGAATGGCAGTGAAGTAGGTGCGAGCCCGCGCGCCATGGAGAGCAAAGAGTTCCTCGAAGCGCCCGGTCACAGCCTCGGCCCCACGCTCATAAAAGACGAGCACAGAGGGTCCGGCGCC
>JAFARV010000976.1 GCA_019245255.1 Acidobacteriaceae bacterium
GTAGCGGGCGTGCAGTCGCGTCAGACGACATCTCCAATCACGCCAAGAGCGACGATGTCTACCAACACCTGAAGGTTTATGACGAAGTGCTCGAGAGGATCAAGCTCGAGTACGTCGAAGAGCCTGATATGAAAAATGTCACGCTCGGTGCGATCAACGGTCTCCTTGAATCGGTTGATCCGTTCGCCAGTTATCTCAGCGCGGACCAGTACCGGCAATACGAAAAGTTGCGGAAGAACCCGGGTGCGAGCGTTGGTCTCGTTCTGGCCAAACGTTACGGATACGTGGCTGTGGTGGATTCAATTCCCGGTTCGCCGGCTGATAAGGCGGGCATCGCGAGCGGCGATCTGATTGAAAGTATTAGCAATGTCGCGACCCGCGATATGCCCCTTGCCTATGCGGACGAACTGCTGCGTGGCGCTCCCAACAGCACAGTTGAAGTTTCGATCCTTAAAATGAAAAACCCGGAACCGCAGAAGGTTACCTTGACCCGGTCCAACGTGGTCATGCCCGCGGTGGCCGCGAAGTTGTTGCCTGGTGAAGTCGGTTATGTGCGGGTCGAGAGCCTGGCCGGTGATCGCGAGCAGGAAGTTAAATCCCGGGTTCAGGATCTGAAACGGCAAGGCGCCCGGTATTTCGTCCTCGATCTCCGCCACTGTGCAACCGGGGACCAGGACAAAGGAATAGATCTCGCAAATCTCTTTCTGGACAAAGGCCAGATTGTCTCCGTCCAAGGACAAAAGACGCAACGCGAGGAGTTTCAAGCCAAGCCGGATGCGGATATCTGGAACGGCCCTCTCGTCGTGATCACCAACCGCGCTACTGCAGGCCCTGCCGAGATCGCGGCAGCAGCCCTGCTGGACGACAAACGCGCGCAGGTCGTCGGAGAACGCACGTACGGGGATGCCAGCATCAGGAAAACGATACAGATGGACGATGGCGGAGCGGTAATTCTCTCGGTCGCGAAGTACTACTCACCCTCGGGGAAAGCTATTCAAGACACCGGGGTGACGCCTTCTGTTCAATTGGCGGAAAACGACAACACTCCCGATGTCGACCAGGACGGAAATCCGATCCCTGGGCCCACACCGAAAAGCAATGAGGATAATCTTCTGAAGCAGGCGATAGATCTGGTGACGGGCAAAACTTCGGTTGCGCAGCTCACGAATGCAGACAGTGTAGGCGAAGCTCCTGCCGGTGCGGACCATCCAATTATCCGTAAGCGCCCGTCGGGACCGCAGGAGTAAAGGCAAAGCGAATCTGTATGCCTCTTTATGAATATCAATGCGAGAAATGCGGTGAATTGTTCGAAGTGATGCAGAAATTCTCGGACGAACCGCTCTCGCGGCACGAAAAGTGTGACGGCTCGGTCCATCGCTTGCTTTCGGCACCTGCCCTGCAATTTAAGGGCAGTGGTTGGTATGTTACCGACTATGCCAAGGGCGGCGCTGCTTCAACCGGGAACGGTTCGACGAAGAAGGATGACGCGAAGCCGGTAGCCTCCAGCAGCAGTTCTGAGACAAAATCATCGGAGACAAAGCCGTCCCAGACAAAGTCCTCGAGCTGAAGATTATCTTTGAAGCGTCGCGTTCAGCGAACCCTGCCGGTATCCCTCCAGGTCGAGTGTGACGTAGAGGAATCCAAGCTGCCTGAAAATCCGGCTGAAGGCGGCTGCCATTTCCATGGACAGCGCTTTCTCCAGCTCATCCCTCGCTATTTCGATACGCACCACTTCCCCATGGAAGCGAACCCGGAACTGCCGGAAACCGAGTGCCTTAATGGACTCCTCGCCGTCTTCGATGGTCCGAATCGTTTCTTTTGTTACCGGCGTACCGTAAGGTACCCGCGAGCTTAAGCATGCCGCGGCCGGCCGGTCCCAAACGGACAAGCCAGCGCGCCTCGCGAGTTCGCGGATCTCGGACTTGCTCAGCCCGGCCTCGACCAGCGGCGCTCTCACTTCATGCAGCTTTGCCGCTCTCTGTCCTGGCCTGTAGTCTCCCAAATCGTCTTTGTTTACACCGTAAACGATGTTTGAATATGCGTGTTCCGCTGCAAAGGATTCCAGCCTGACGAACAGCTCGTCTTTACAGTGAAAGCAGCGGTTCTTGTCGTTCTTGACGTAGTCTGGATTGTCGAACTCGTACGTACTGATGTACCGGTGCCGGAAGCCGCACTCGCGCGCGAAAGCCTCGGCATCCCGCTTATGCGACGCTGGAATCGAAGCGGAATCCGCGGTGATTGCGATCGCATCCTGTCCAAGCGCTTGATGAGCCGCCCAGGCAAGATAAGCGGAATCCGTGCCACCGGAATACGCAACGATTACGCGCTCTAGGGAACGCAGAATATCGAATAGAGCCTGTTCCTTGACGTCCAGTTCGTTGGAGTCGATGGAAGCCGGCCCCCGAAGTGTGACGAGGGTTGCCACACTCCGAGTATAGCCAGCCATCCGCGTCCTTTGCGCTATTCAGGAACCCGCAAAACGGGCACGGCCGCCTCTGAAGCGCGCACAACGCCACAAACCGGCTGTGCGCTTGGCGTGCCACCCGAAGAGCTAGCGGGTTCCTTCCCTGTCTGGTGGCACGCATCCGTGCCGTTTGCGCTCTCAACTATAACTACTGAAGCGGAAGTTGTCCGTTGCCGCCGGCTCCATTACTACCGTTGGTACCGCCGCCGTTCTCTTCAGTGTCTGGAATGACCGAAGCTGCGGCCACCTGATCTCCCTCTTCCATGCGAACCAGCCGCACTCCCTGTGTCGAGCGCCCAGCCTGCCGGATTTCGTTCGAGTCGATCCGGATGATTTTACCGTCTTTGCTGATGATCATCAGGTCGCTAGTGTCCTTCACGGATAGGATCGCGACAACTTTGCCGACCTTAGGCGTGGTCTTCATGTTGATGACGCCTTTTCGGCCGCGCGCCGTTAGCCGGTAGTCCTCGAGCGGTGTGCGCTTGCCAAAGCCGTTTTCCGAAATAGAAAGAATGAGACCATCCTTCCCGACGACCTCGAGTCCGATCAGATAATCGCCTTCGTCCAGATCCATGGCTCTTACGCCGCGTGCCTGACGTCCCATCGGCCGGACTTCCTCTTCATTGAAGCGGATCGCCATGCCTTTGTGCGAGCCGAGGAAGATGTACTCCTGCCCGCTAGTGATTGCAGCACCCAGCAGCTCGTCGCCCTCATCCAGTGCGAGCGCGATAATCCCGCGCGATAGCGGGTTATCGAACTCCGTCAGTTCGCATTTCTTGATCACACCTTGTCGCGTCACCATCACAATGAACTTGCCTGGGACGAATTCCTTCACGGAAAGAAAGGCTTTTACCTCCTCGTCAGGTTGCAGGCTGATCAACCCTGATACATGCTTACCTTTTCCAGCAGTACCGGCGTCGGGGATCTCATATATTTTGAGCCAATACACTCGGCCTTTGTTCGTGAAGATCAGCAGGTATGCGTGAGTCGAGGCGATAACCAGGTGCTCAACGACGTCCTCGGAGCGTGTACCCATACCGATGCGGCCTTTGCCGCCGCGCGATTGGCGCCGATAGGTATCGCATGAGGTTCGTTTCAGATAGCCGCCGCGGGAGACCGTAACGGCGACATCCTCCATCTGAACCAGATCTTCCAAGCTGATATCGCCGGTATCTTCGATAATTTGCGTTCGGCGCTCGTCCCCAAAGTCTTTCTGAACTTCCTTCAGCTCTTTGGAAATGACGCCCTTTAAGACCTTCTCGGACCCAAGGATCTGCAAATATTCAGCGATCAGGCGCTGCGCTTCGGCAAGCTTGTTCAGAATGTCCTGCTGCTGCATAGCCGTCAAACGCTGCAGCTGCAGTTCGAGGATGCGCTTTGCCTGAATGTCGCTGAATTGGAATCTGGCCACCAAACCCTGGTGCGCTTCCTTGACGTCCTGAGCAGCGCGGATCAGGGAGATGACTTCATCGAGATTCTGAAGCGCCTTCTGAAA
>JAFARV010000508.1 GCA_019245255.1 Acidobacteriaceae bacterium
CGATATTCAGCTCCGCGACCTTGCAAATCGTCGTGAGCATCTGACTCTCGAATCGGGCCGGCTCACGCACGAGCGGGATCAGTTCGCGGCCAACAATGCCGAGATCGAAGCCAACACTTCTGCGCTCGCCCAAACCATCTCCGAGCAGGAGAAAAGCGTCGCGGCGTTGGCCGAACGCGAAGATGCGCTTCGCGCACGTTTAAGCGCCCTGGAAGAAGAGCTCAAACGGATGCGCGCCGAAGCCGAAGGTGTACACGAGCACCGCGCCTCCATTCAAGTTTCGCTTGCACATGCCGATTCCGACCTGAAGCATCTCGACGAAAGGTGCCACAAGGAGCTTGAGACTAGCTTGGCGCAGCTAGTCGATGGCGCTGAAACCGTTCCGGATGAGGAAGAGATCGCCGGCCTCGAAGCAAAATACAACGAAGTGAGCCGCAAAATCGAAGGACTCGGACCGGTCAATCCGCAGGCCCTTGAGGAGTATGAGGAGACGCAGCAGCGGCAGGAGTTTCTCACCGCCCAGCGCCAGGATCTGCTCGACTCTATCCGCGACACCGAGAAAGCCATCCATGAGATCGATGGCGAATCGCGAAAACGATTCACGGAAGCATTCCGCGTCATCAATGAAAACTTCCGCGAGATGTTCAAAATCCTTTTCGGCGGCGGGACCGGCGAAATGCGGCTAACCGACGAGGAGAATGCGGCCGAATCCGGCATCGACATCGTGGCCCAGCCGCCCGGCAAGAAGCTGCAAAGCGTGCTCCTGCTATCGGGGGGTGAAAAATCGCTGACCGCTATGGCGCTGCTTCTCGCCGTCTTCCAATACACGCCCAGCCCGTTTTGCGTGCTCGATGAAGTGGACGCCCCGCTCGACGAGCCAAACATCGAGCGGCTCACGCGCTTAATTCGCGAGATGTCCGAACAGACTCAGTTCATCGTTATCACTCACGCTAAGCGCACCATGGAGGCGGCTCAATCGCTCTACGGCGTGACGATGCAGGAACCCGGAGTCTCAAAACTCGTCTCTGTGAAATTCAGAGCCGATGAAACGGAGCAGCCCCACGCCAACGGCGTCGGCGTCGAGCCCCGGGAGGACCGTGTTCAAACCGCGGTGATGTGAGGCCAAAACAAAAAAGGGGCCGGAGGAGTGGCCCCTGAAAGCTTGGGTGATTGTGTGGGCGTAGCTGCGGATAAGATCGATCGGCATACGGAGCCCTCAGCTGCGACCGAAGAAGCGTTTGGGATTATCTACGGTAATCGCGTGGATGTCCCGATGTGAAACGCCGAGTTGCGTCAGATACGGAATCATCCTGCGAGTGATGAACAGCATTCCATCCGGAGGGTCAATTCTTTCCCTCCAGTCTCGCGTTTCCTCTGGAAGCAGCGAGCCCCCGAGCTCTGAATCCTGTGAGAGAAAGATTTTGTCAGCGAAGCCAGCGTCGATAAGCAGTTTGATACATTCCGAGCGTCTTTCAAATGATGGCTTGAAGTCTAGGGTGAGCCCACGATGAACGTGGTCCATGCCCAACGAATAACCGCGCCTCACAAGCCCTAAGAAATAATCCATATCGCCGCTATCGTCGCTGTGGTCAAAAGACACGCTTGAAGGATTGATGCCCTCGTCCTCGAGAATGACAGCATGACTCTCGCCAGCGCGATTGGGTGCATCCGTGTGAGTACGAATTGGCACCCCAGTCGCCTTGCTGGCTCGAGCCGCCGCCCGCAATCCTATTTCTTCAAGGGCGGTCACGTTTTTACCTCCGATGCCTATTTTGATCACACCCGCCTTGACGCCAGTGCCGTCAATACCCTGCTCAATTTCTTTTTTGAAGAACTCGGTAAGCCCTTCAACCGTGCGCGCAGCCATCGACACATGCGAAATCGGCGGGAAAAAACGTTGTCCGGTACATGCGATCATGTTAAGTCCGGATTTGCGCGAGACCTCTTCGAGAAAGCGAATGTCGCGCCAGACATCATAGGTGCTCAGATCGACTATAGTACTAACGCCTGCAACTCGCACAAGTTTAAGTTTTTCGACGGCTTTAGCGACAAATTCTGCTCTGCCACCCCAGACCTTTGGCCATTTGGTCAAATCGTAGGACGCATCAGCAATATGCTCGTGAGGGAGAGTAAAACCAAGTCTCGACGCATCGATCGGACCGAGCACAGTTTCAACTACACCAGCATGCGCTACCTTGGACCCGATTTCGCGGGCGTTCGCTTTTGCAGCGTGAACGATCCGTAAGGATGCCGCTACGACACCGGCAGCAGTTGTTCGCAAGAGAAATTCCCGGCGTGTAGTCATGAAGGGTAGCGATAGTTTATCTGATCAGCGGCAGTTGCGAGTGCGTCATAAAAGGCAGGCAGAACCGGGAGATCGCAGCGGTGCTGAAGATCACCGAGAAGAAGGCGGCGCGGTGGAGGGGGAAGATTTCGGGTGTGTCCTCGGGAGTTAATCTGGAGGCATGCTGAATCGGGTGACTGCTGCGGTCGCCCTAATTCTAGCCTTCGCGGCGCTATCAGCGGTAGCAGGTTTTGAGCGGAATTCTCGTTGTCGGCCGAGTCCTGAGAAAGGCTGGGTCGAATTTCTCGATCAGAGTAGTCGATTTTGTTTTTGGTATCCACCCACGTACAAAAAGGGGGCTGCCGTCCGCCATGTTGATTTCCCGAACGATAGCCAAACTGTTGCGATACTGATCAGCAGTGAACCGCGACGAGCCCATTCGGACGACAAGGAACGCGCCAATATCAGCATCCTTCTTTTGTCTCGGGTATTTGATCTAAAGAGGCTGGTTAGCGATGCTCCCCCCGGCTATGACACGCCTCCAACACCAAAACGCTATGGGCCGAACGTGTTCTATTACTATGGTGCGGGCGGCGGCGGAGTCGCGTACCCAGACATCTACTATTTCAACCTCCACGGTCGAGCGTTGCGAATTGTCTTTGACGGTCCGTACTCGGGTGCCGATAAATCACCGAATGCTGAAGCGCAGGCAATCGAGAAGGTCATTCTTTCAAGCTTCAAAGCCGGACCTGGGTGACTTGCCCGTCACGAACGCTTCCCAATGCGTGATGAATCCATTCAGAGCCGACGAAACGGAACAGCCCCATGCCAACGGCGTCGGCGTAAAGCCCCGCGAGGAGCGTGTTGAAGCCGCGGTGATGTGAAGCCAAAACAAAAAAGGGGCCGGAGGAGTGGCCCCTGAAAGGCGGCAGAAAGCCTGGGTGGTGTTGGTGGCCTTCGCCGTGCGAACGCAGCAGAGCTGACACCCTTTGCGGAGGGGTTTAGGAGCTCTGTAAGCTACGTCGCAATATTAAGATGCTTTAAGCTGCGCATGCGTTGCGTCATCGCAGGCCATTTCGCATGCTCAACCCAAGATTCTCACTCTTCATCGCAGTTTTCTTGCCATTCGCCTTTGCACAAGAGCATGCGTTGAACTCCTCCGGTGTGACTGCGGTCGCGGCGCGATTTTTCCGATCGTGTCTCCAACTGCCCCGCTAGATTTACTGAAAAGTTGTTACGTTCCGTGTTCGCTCGAAGTCGATGGACAAAGGGAGAATAAAGACCGTTTATTTCATGGCCCGACGCATAGTCAAAATAAAAGGTGTAAGCTAACAGAAAAATACAGCGCGCCCAATTTTAGGGATGGACGCGCTGTTTCGATTGACCTTATGAGCGGTAACGCTCCTCCAACAGTGATGAGAGCCCTCCGAGCCTCGCCACCACTGTTGAAGTGGAGATATGTCTAAAGTATTGCAAACCAAGGGCCAATGTACAAACCCCGAAATTTGGGCCCTACGGGGTCTTCACGGAGGTGATCGTTAACCGAACGGATAATAACGGATCACATAGAGCGGTAAATAGATAATGGACAATTGAGCCGGTCCGCCACGAAAGCTAACCAATGCCATTGACTGTAACGCCGCGAGTGGAAAATGATATTGCAATCCTGGAATTGGAAGGCTCGCTCACACTTGGGCCAACGCTCCATAACTTGCGAGACGCTGCAAAGGATGCCTTGAATGACGGCAAGCTTTCCGGCCTCATCGTGCAGGTCTCGAAGGTTACGGCAACAGATAGCGCCGGGCTTGGCGAATTGACCGTAGTCTATACGTTTGCCGCCAGGCGTGGCGCGCGCGTCGCCTTGGCCGGCGCTTCGCAGGCACTACGAACCATGCTCGAAGTAACCCACCTCGATGCTCTGCTGCCGGTGGCCGCCGACGTCTCAGCAGCCAAAAAGCTACTCTCCAAAGCTCGATCAGAGCCATGAGCGATGCGATTCGCCACTCAATACCACTGCAGCCCGTTTACGAAATCACAAATGAGACACGCGGCTGCGTAGTTGCAACTTCGGTCTCGATT
>JAFARV010001009.1 GCA_019245255.1 Acidobacteriaceae bacterium
TCGAGTTGATCCGGTCTCTCCGCAAATAGGCTTATCGGAAACGACAGATCGCGGCTTTAAAGTTTTTCCGACGGTTTGGGTGTAGGTACCCGCGGTCGCGAAGTTCGGGAATCGGTTGACGACGCGCGCCACCGTGGCTAGGAACGAAACCGCTTCATTGCGTTCTGGAGCAACCGCACTGCGGCGTCCGCTCCCTCTACACCCTCGACACTATCGCGCTTTTCCGTGTTCTTGTTGTAGAGGCCAATGAATTCCGAAAGTTGCTCGAGGAACGACTTCGGCAAGTCCTGAATGGAGTTTGTGTCCGCGTACTCAATGCTCGGCCCGGCCACCGCGAGCAGGCGATCGTTTCTAACCTGCTTTCCACCTTCCGTCTGGACAACCTTAATCACGCCAATCAGCCGGACATCGACAAGACAGCCGACATGAGTGGGTTCGTCCATCAAAACGATGACGTCCAGCGGATCGTCGTCGTCTCCTTTCGTCGATGGAATGAATCCGAAGTCCACCGGGAAAGTGAACCCTTGCGGCAGCACCTTAGACAGTGAGAAGAGGCCGGAATCGGGCTGGTATTTGAACTTGCTGCGCCGTCCTTTCGGACTCTCAATTACTGCTTTGCAGGTATGCTTTTTTGCGTCGAATTGATTCGGTAACTGTTCGATATCGGCCATATCTGGCGGCCCTGCCGTACCTTCTTCGGTATGCCGGTAAGCCGCTCATCAGCTCGTTAAGAGCCTTGAATAGCTCCCGGCGTGTGGTGGAGAGATAGATTCGAGTCTTATTAAAGACGAGCGGCTTTAGGCACGCACTCCGGGTGGCCGCAATTACATTGCACATCAGGAGTCTTGCCGGCGCCTTCGCAGAACGAGCCGCAGTAGTCGGACCCTTCTTTCGCCCGGCAATTACATGAGGGGTGTGCGCATTTTTTGTCCTCAGCCATGGTTTCCTCCGTTCCAATGGACTCCGTGGCGCAAGAAATGGCGTCAAGCTGCTTTTCGAGTTCGCACGCCGCCCGCCCGACCTGGCCTGAGCGCTTATAAAGAATTCGGCTTTCATTTGGGAACCAAAGCGGCGAGTGTGAAAACCAGTGGCGCGTTCCAATTGATTGCGATCTCGTTGCACGAATATGCACCCGTTTCATCGACATACGAGCGTGCGGGCGGCGTTCCGGCCGCTACCAGGCGGCGCATCACCTGATCCTGGCGTCCCGCATTCGGGCCCCCGGACATCAAGCCCGGCCACGGCGCCGCAATCCCATCCGCTGCGCTCGGCCGGTGGTGCGGATGCTGAAAGGAATGTTCTCCGACCTGCGTCACCCAGGACAGCGAAAACGTATTGCGGCCCAGTATGTAATGAATGTTGTCCAACGCCGTTTCAACATAGCGGGGATTTGGCTGAATTCTGTTTGCGATCAATAACTGCAGGCTGTAATTGGCCGCAACGCCGTTGGATCCCCAGATATAGTCGCGACTCGTGAGCGACACATGGTACGGATTGGCGGCAGTTCGCTGCGTAATGGCATCTGCTGCGGCGATAGATCTCTGCTTTATGGCATCGACGGCCTTGCCATCCGGCCCGTTCCCGAGCACATAACTCCAAAGCCCAAAATCGGCGAGCATCGACCACGACGGCGGGTTATCCGCGCGAATGTTGTCCAGGTACGCGGCATAGTTCTCGACAAAGTATTTTGCGTAAATGGGCTGGTTAGTCGTGCGCCAAAGTTCGGCCGCAGCCCACAGGATTTCGTCCTGGCAATGCGCATCGCCGTATGCGCCCGTCGAGATTCCATGCGGATTGCGAAAAGTAACATTTGGATACCGTTCGAGCCACCTCCACGCACTCTCTGCTGCGCGTAGGCACTTGTCTGCGTAGGGCGCGTCGTACGGTTTGAAGGTGCGGGCTGCGATTCCCGCCACGGCCGCCAGATCCGCAGTCGCACACGAACTCTTGTACGGGTCTTGGCCCGTACCGATAACAAGACTCGTCGACTGATCTGCCTCCGGCATGATGAATTGGCAGAAGCGGCTGCTGGTTTGTTTGTGGAAGACACCGCCATCGCTGTCCTGCATGCTTAACATCCAGTCCAGGTTCCAACGGATTTCATTGAGAATATCGGGTGTTCCGTTGCCGGACTCCGGGATGTGCAGACTGATGTCTTTGATGCGGTCCCCAAACAACTCCCACGTCCAGAGCAGTGTACCCGTGCTGATTCCGCTGTTCACAACGTAGCGTCCGTAATCGCCCGCGTCGTGCCAGCCCCTTGCAGATTCGCGCTCACCCGTCTTGCCGCTCGATGCATCGTAAGCACCGGCCAAATGACAGGGTGCATGCCTGTACTGCGGGAAGTCCGGACTGAGATTGACGGCGGTTCCGCAACGCTGTCCATAAAACCCGCGCATCGTCAGAAAATAGACTCGACTGAAAACGTCAGGGCCAATTGTGAACTCCCAACTGCGTCCCAGGCCCGGCACTTCTATATAGAAACTGCCGTTTTCATTGAACTGCGTAAAATCGGCGGTCTGAAGCTGATCGCCTGAATCCGCATCACTGCTCGCCGCCGACAGCTTACCTTGGAACACGACGCCGTTCGTTGACGCACTGCGAAGTGCGAACGTCGTCGAGGCCGCAGCGGTGCCCTTTTCGATGCTGACCAGAGCAAGTTTCGGACTATGCGGCAGATACCCGGCTTGATCCACTTTGATGGCAGCCGTTCGATCCGCTCCCCTGAGTACGAAACAGAAGCAAAGGATCCCGAGCCTAGCCATTTTTCCAATCTGCATGTCTTTTCGAAGGATTATATGTGACAGTGCGAAAACCATCCGATTCGGACCTATGATATGTGGAACCGTATGTATATTCAGGCGCTGTTGGTTTCGGCCTTCGTGATGTCGGCCTTCGGCTTCGAGCTTAAACCGCTGTCAACACTCGAGGGAAAGCAGAACTCCCGGTTGCGGATCGTCGCCCCATGCGTGCCTTCTCAACCCTGGACCGTCGCGGGTGAGCATGGCGCCATTATGGGCCGGCAGGACGGAAGCTTTGAGGCATGGATTTGGCCGGCGAAGATCCTCAGTAAATTCCGCATCGCCGCGCGGCTGGCAGATTATCCGGTACCCATCGACGTGAATGCGTTGGCGGCTTCTGTTGAGGTAACTCCGGCAGAAACCGTAATCACTTACTCGCACGCGGCTTTCACAATTCGGCAGCATGTCTTCGCGGCGCGCGGTAAGAAACCGCCGGTTGCTGCTGTTGTCGCCTATTTTGAGCTCGAATCAGTGCGTCCGCTCGAAGTTACATTTTCTTTCACGCCGGATATGTTGCGTATGTGGCCGGCACCGAATTTCGGGCGCCCTAACTCCGAGTGGGTACAGCAAGGCGCCAGCGGATACTACATACTGCACACCGATAACGAGAAATTCTCGGGGTTAGTTGCGATGCCGAACACCCGGCCCGGCATTCTGCCGCCATATCAGGAGCACCCGCAAACTTTTCCGGTTCAACTGGAACTCTCTTTCGATCCGAAAGCCGATGCGGGCAAGATATTCCCTTTGCTACTGGGCGTCGCCGACAGCCGGAGTGCGGACCAGCAGCTTGAGGCCATCATGCATGCGGTTCCAAAGGAATATGCAGAAACACAAGATTATTACGCGCGATTCTTTGATAGTCGAGTAGTCGTCGAGACACCGGATCAGAAGTTGAACGAGGCGGCTCTGTGGGCCGAGGTTGCTGTTGACCAGTTACAGGTCGCATATCAAAACAATGAGATAGGAATGGTTGCCGGCTACTATGAGTCCGCCGATTCCGCTCGTCCCGGCTTCGCCTGGTTCTTCGGGCGCGACACTCTGTTCACTACTTACGCGATGAATAGTTACGGCGACTTCGCACTGACGCGACGCGCACTCGACTTTCTGATACACAGGCAGCGCGATGACGGCAAAGTTATGCATGAGTTTTCGCAGAGCGCAGCTTACATCGATTGGAAATCTACGGCGTACTTCTACGCGGAAGCCGATGGCACATGTCTTCTGGTCATGGCGATGTCGGATTACGTCGCTGCGAGCGGCGACCTCGATTACCTGAAACAAAATTGGGACGCTATCAAGAAGGCGTACGCCTTTACTCGCGCCCATGATTCCGACGGCGACGGGATCTACGACAATTCGGAGGGTACGGGCTGGGTCGAATCCTGGCCGCCGGGCATGCCACATCAGGAGATCTACCTGGCTGCGCTCGATCAGCAGTCCTGCGCTGCGATGGCTCGGCTTGCACAGGCAATGAAGGATGACGCGTTGTCATCGGCAGCGCGGGAAAAAGCATCGCAAATTCAGCGCACGCTTGAATCCGAGTACTTCGCGAAGGAAGACAGCTTCTACGCGTTTAGCCGTAATCGCGATGGTTCGCTGGATCATACCGCGACGATCTATCCTGCCGTTGCCTGGTGGGACGCAACGTCAAGTCTTCAGAATGCGCGACCCATGTTGTCGAGATGGGCATCTGCAGAGTTCTCGACCGACTGGGGCACGCGCGATATTAGCGAGCGCACGCCCTTTTATGACCCCATCAGTTACCACCAAGGCTCAGTATGGCCGCTGTTTACGGGTTGGGTATCGCTCGCCGAATACCGCGCCGGCCGCTCCCTTTCCGCTTACGCTCACCTCATGCAAAACGCCCAAATGACCTGGACGCAGGACTTGGGCTCAGTCACGGAATTACTTTCGGGTCAATTCTTCCAGCCGCTGGGCAGGAGCACGTCGCATCAGATGTGGTCGTCTGCCATGGTCACCTCGCCCCTACTTCGCGGGCTCTTCGGGCTGGAGTGGGACGCGCTGAATCGAACCTTGCGTGTGTCTCCCAATCTGCCCGCGACTTGGGAGAAGGCCCGGCTGTCTCATGTTCATTTAGGTGACATGCTGCTCGATATCGATTTCGTGCGTGAGGGTGCTCAATTGGCCGTGCGGGCGCATGCCACCAAACCGGAGGTCTTTTGCCTCGCGCGGGCCGGCGCGCGTGGTTCTTCATGCAGTGCGCGGCCACAAACAGTACAGACCCTGAACTTGCCCCTCAGGCCAGTGGAACTCGCCATCCCCGCTCAACTTCCTGAACCGGGATCCGAGACCTCACAATTAAAGGCGATCGATGAGCAATATGCCGATCATTCCGCAACATTCACTCTTGCGGCGGCGGGAGGATTTCAGTATCACCTTCCAGTACGGCTGAACCGTAGCAATGTGAGGGTCGAAGGCGCCGTGTTATCCGGAAGTGAAATCGTACTTACGTTCGGCGGCACTTCTGCATATCAGACGAAAACTGTTCGTTTTTTCTGGTGAACCTACCCGAACGGTGGGTGCGGGAAGCTGCGCTCGGGATACACACTGAGGTCATGAGCAACACAGATGGAAAAACGTTGGCAGCGTTTTCCGATGAATTAGTCAACCTCGTGACTCGCACGACGCCGGGCATTGCCGCTGTGAAAGGAGCAGCGTACCGTGTTGTAAGCGGTGTCGCGATCGGTGCCGATCTGATCGCGGTTTCCGATCATGCGTTGAAACGCGAGGAACGCATTGGAGTGGTTTTGGGTGCAGGGGGTGAGACCACGGCAAATCTTGTCGGCCGAGCGCCGGGCATCGACTTGGCGGTTTTAAGAGTCCAGGGAGCAACGCTCAGTCCCTTGAAGCAGGCGCAGCCTACCGATCTAAAAACGGGAGCACTCGCTGCAGTAGTGGGCTTCACCGCCGATGTCGGACCGTCGGTGAGTTTGGGCGTAATCGGCGCCCTTGGCGGCCCGCGCCGGACGTGGAAAAGCGGCACGCTCGATCAGTTTATCCGGCTCGACGTGAACTTGTACCCATCGCAAGCCGGCGCTGCCGTCATCGATATGAATGGCGCGCTAATCGGCATCGCTACGCCGGCTTTATCACGGCACTCGGCAGTCGCGATTCCGTACTCGAGTTTGCGGCGGGTGGCGGATGAACTGGTCCAGAGTGGGCGCATTCGGCGAGGTTTTCTGGGAGTCGGCGTTCAGCCCGTTGCAATTCCAGCTGCCTTACGCGGCCGGGCAGGAATTGAAGCCGAGTCGGGACTGATGCTGCTGAGCGTCGAGCCTGATGGCCCGGCTGAGCACGCCGGCCTGCAACTCGGGGATATTCTGATCTCGCTCGGCGGCCACCCAACGCCAGACATTGACGATTTGCAGGAAGCGCTTTCGGGCGAGGCGATCGATAAGGATCACGAAGCCGTCATTGTTCGAGGAGGAGAAATCGCGCGCCGGCAGGTCCGGATTCGAGAGCGGAATGCGTCGAAGTCCGGAGACAGGAGGTGAATGAATGCCGCTGCCGGTGCCCGGAAGAATAGCCGATGCGCTGCGTCATGCGACCGTTGCTGTTTCGAGTTCCGAAGGACACGTTCAAGGTGGCGGTTCGGGACTGGTTCTCGGTGAGGAGACCGTGATCACAAATGCGCACGTCGCACGCAGCCAGCAATTGAGTGTGGAATCGTGGGAGGGCAGATCTGTTCCCGCGACCTTGGTGAGAGTCGACGGTGCACGCGATCTGGCCTTGCTCAGCACCAAAGGCCTGCGCGGAGAGTCCGCCATCCTGGGCGATTCGCGTGAGGTACGCCCCGGTACCCCCGTGTTTGCGATTGGTAATCCGCTCGGATTCACGGGCGCACTTTCTGCCGGAGTCGTACATTCAACCGGTGTCGCAGATGCCGGCATGAATCGTTCGAGGATTGCAGCGCACCGCTGGATCTGTGCAGATCTACGCCTGGCGCCCGGCAATTCGGGCGGCCCGCTCGCCGACTATCGAGGTCACGTGATTGGTATCAACACGATGGTGATCTCTGGTGGGCTGGCCTTGGCGATACCGAGCCGCGCCGTGGAAGCGTTCCTTGCCCGTCGGGAACCGCGGCAGCGCATCGGCGTGACACTCCGGCCGGTACGCCGCAACCGAAACGGTCTCGGGCTGCTGATTCTGGAGATCGAGTCGGGTAGCGCCGCTGAACGCGCTTCTCTGTTGCCCGGAGACATCATCATCGGCGTGGATGGCGATTCGGTGCAGCACGCGGACGACCTGCAAAATTCGATTGAGACCACGACCAGCGGTCTCGTTCGGTTGAAGTTTACGCGGGGTGGTGACACACGCGCCCGCGAGGTTGCCGTGCAAATAGCCAATGAGCGGGTTACAACGGCAGCTTGACTCGAATCGAAATAGCGGCAAATACGCTGCACACCGCCGAGGAATTCGCGCGCGCTCTGGCAGACGACGACCAGATCGAAGTCGTTCGCACGACCGTCGCCATTCCCGGC
>JAFARV010000044.1 GCA_019245255.1 Acidobacteriaceae bacterium
GGCCGCCGGACGAGAACGGCTTTACCTTTAACATTGGTCCGCCTCAGACCATCAATATCCGGTTTTGCAAAAGCCACGATTGCGGCGGATTTGATCGTTTCCGCCCGGCTCGAATTGGAAACAACGTAATCATGCGCATGAATCGTAATAGTCTTTCCGTCCTTGCAGACGGCCATGTCGCCGAGTGGCGGCTTTTCGCGTCTCTCAACCATCTGTGCGGTTTGGAAATAGCCATCGTTGCCACCTGGTTCGAGACCAATCGCGCGAAATCGCGAAGCGATGAACTCCGCCGCAATATCCAGCCCGGGCGACGGCGTGTAGCGCCCCTGCAATGCATCTGAAGCAAGAAAGCTCAGGTTGGCCTTAAGATCATTGGCATCGATGCTCGCTAATGCGCGCGCTATGTTCGGGGCAAGTGCCGGCTGCGGCGCTCCTAACACCAGCACGCAGCAAGCAAAAGGCAGAAGACCTGATCTCAACATTCCTTCTGAAGCACCTGACCTATTCTTGCAATGCCCTCGGCGAAAACCACTGGATCGCTGATCAGGCTCACGACAATGTATGCCTCCGTGCCCATATCGAAAAAATATCCTGGCTGAACAACCACAGCAGCTTGTTCGAGAAGTCGCGCAACCCACTCCTGTTCACTGAACACTCTCGGCAGTTGTATGATTGCAGACCAGCCGCCTTCAGCGCGTAGGACGTGGGCCGCCGAGGACGCCAGTTCCCGGTGAGCGGCATCAAGATTCATCCTGGTTCGAACTTTTATCTCTGCCTGCAGCGTCTCCCCAATCCGCAGCAAATCAGCGGCGGCCTGTTGGACCGGCGTTCCGACGGATAAGTACGTATCCAGAATCAATTCCAGACGAGCGCGGACCTGCTCGAGTTCTGCTCTGGGTCCGTTCATGGCGATCCATCCAAGCTTCATTTGAGGCATTGCTGCCAGCTTTGATAATCCGTTCAAAGAAAAAATGAGTGTGGAATCAAAGTCCGCTAACGAACGTCGCGGCTGGCGGTCCATGAGCGTGTAGTCCATGAACACTTCATCGGAGATCAACGGCAGACCGTGGTCAGTTGCAATTCTCACTAACTGCTCACCTTCACGCAGCTTCACGAATGAGCCGGTAGGATTGTTCGGATTCACGGTGATGATTGCGCGTGTACGATCAGTGATCGCTTGCTCGAGATGCTCAAAATCGATGTGCCAGCTTCCGTCGTAGCGCAGGTGATAGTTTAGGACGCGAATGCTCTCGAGTGCGGCTAAATACTCGAACAGAGGATAAGACGGGACGGGCACAAGAATCTCGTCACCCGGATCGCAGAACAGCTTGAACAACACCGAATAGGCTTCGCTCGTGCTCGCAGTCAGTGCAATGCGATCGGGCGTGATCGAAACGCCACGCGCCGCGTAATAATCGCAGACAGCGTTGCGCGCGCGAGCCGGCCCGAGAGGTTCGGGAGCGTACGTCAAATCTTCGATGGATCCGTAAATGGCAGCAATAGCTTCATGCGGATATGAAAATCCAACTACGGTGGGATTTGATTCCGTGAGATCGAGGAGTGAAATGCCTGTGGCGCGCTTTGCGCATACCGCTCGCGTGTAATCGTTAGGGTAAAAAGACCAGGGCAAACGGCTGGAATACCTGCACAAACAGCTACTCTGGCATGGCTTGCCCTGGATTTGCAAATGGGGGAATTCAAGAAGGAATCGGTGCGCGCCACGCCGCGCGGCGCGCACCTCTCAGCGCTGGAGCACCACCACCAGCACTGTTGATCCACACCCGCGAAGAGCCGGGGCCCACTGGAGACGGCGGTGCCCAAACCGCCGCTCCTTACGCGCACGCCCATGCGCGGGGGCTTATTGCCCGACCCAAAGGTGTGGATCTTGAGAGCATTGAACGAGGAGTCGTTCGCTCTCGGTTGACTTCACGATAAAACGCAGCCTGTTCAACCGGCACAAAAAAATTCGCGTAAGTAGCTGATTCGGAAAGAAATAAAATTTTTACAACTTTTGAACTGACCCGAAAATGCCCGCGCAGATCCTGGAAAAGGGGGCGAAGTTGAACTATCAATCGGACAGAATTTAGTTCCGCGTGTAAATCGTGACGGTCTGCCCGCCTGACGTCCAAGACAGGGATCGCCGTAACCCCAGTCGAGCACAATCTTCTGCTGAAACGTCTGGCTCCCATTGATAAAACTTCGAGAGTAAGTCACGAAAAAACGGCACCCTCACAACTCCGGTCTGCGGAGCCCACGTGCGCGTATACGTAATCAGGGCGTCGTACGATGACGGCGGCAGTGCAGCGACCGACGCTCGATGAAAATCGTTCGTCTCCAGAACCTGATGGGGGTGCTGGACAAACCCGTAATCGGGATCCCGTAGCGCCGATGTGTACGGCCAGGCCGTAGCGATCTTTTTGCCGTCCAGATTGCGATCTGCGAACTTTCCCGCGATCTGCTCCAGCCGGACAAAGTCCACCATGGCAAAGTTGTTTTCGTACGGAAACGGATAGGGCGGTTTCCAGAAAATGTTCACGCACAAGCCAGCGAGCAAAGCCGTGGATGCGAGAATCGCCGTCGGCCGCGCGACGGTGGTGAGCGCTACGGCCGTGGCGATATAGAAAATCGGGAGTACGGGCAGCAGGTATCTCTCCAACTCAGCTCCCCCGAGCACCGATACCAGGATCACGTTCGCGGCGCCTACGACCCCGGCGATCACCCACTCCCGATTTCGAAACACGGACGTACGATGGAGTGCGTAGACGGTTGCGACAGTTCCTATCCAACGGAATTCGGCGACGAACAGGTAGTAGATCCTGCGCAGGAACGAAATCGCCATTCGCACGGGATTTAGCTGGTACTCGACGTTGTAATGAGCAAAACCGGGATCTCCCAGCCAATATCCCGTTGCCCGATGCAAGATCAACAGCCACAACCCGAGCGCAATCGCCGGCGCGGCAAACAGCAACGTCTCCTTCCATCTCCGGCGAGCGACAAGCAGAGTGCAGAAAACGAACGGCGTCACCAGGCCCGTCTCCTTCATGAGAACGAGAACGACACATGCAGCCGCTGCCGCCCGGTACTTTTCGCGCACAAATAGCAGCAGAGCCACGACCGAGAACACCATGGCAGGCATATCCAGCTGCGCCATGAAGCTCTGGGTGTAAAACAGCGGGGACACGAGCAGAAGCAGCGGCGGCCAGAATGCCGGGGCTCCATTCGCGCGCTTACTAAGTTCAATGGCGAGTAGAAACGTCGCTAGCAGGCCGGCCGATGCCATCCCCAACATTGCCACTCGAGTAATCGCAATGGAATAACCGAACAACCGGTACCAGGCCACGAGGTAAGCTTCGACTCCCGGAGGATGTACGTTCGGCACGGTAGATCTCGCTACCCACCATCCATGCCGCAAGATATCGAGCGCTGTCGGAATAAATTGACCGTGCTCGTCCCAAAAGTAGGGGAGTCTCAGAAGAGGCAAGTGGATTAGAAATAGCGGGAAAGCAAAGACTGCGAAGAGAATTCCTACCTGTGTTACTCTGTGAAGCTTGCGCTTGCTTTGGGTGACGATACGGCTCGCCGGTTCAGCGACTCGCGGCATCCCGCTATTGAATCAGTTCGCCTGAGGCATGGGCCTCTAACCGGATCTCGCCGAACGCGGCTTCG
>JAFARV010000049.1 GCA_019245255.1 Acidobacteriaceae bacterium
TCTGTTAAGCGTTACCTAGATTGATCAATGCGACCCCGGCAATGATCATTACCAGCCCGCCGATCTTGAAGATTGTAAAAGATTCCTTGAAGAACAGCCGCGCCCACACGATCGCCCACAAATACCCGAGCGAGACCATGGGATAAAGTACTGTGAGCTGCCCCTGCGCCACACCCATCATGTAAAACACGGAAGACAGCAGGTAAAGTACAATTCCGGTCGCAAGCCAGTAATTCGTAAGCAGGCGCGCCAGTCCGCCCCTCATGTGTTCGGCGCCTAACTTCAGAAAAACGGCTCCGAAGGATCCGATAAAGGAACCGAACAGGACCAGCACGATCGAGCGAAGTGGCGTCACCGCGACGGTATGCATCTAGCGTTTCAACCCCAGAATCGAAACCCCGCCCACGATGAACGCAATGCCTGTGGTCCGAAAGAAGTTCAGGTGTTCGTCCGGCAGCAAAAAGAGCGAAAGGAGTGTCACCCAAACAAACGTCAGCGCAATGATCGGATATAACCTCGAAAGCTCCCGGCCTTTGAGCGCCAGCGCCATCAGGAAGGTATTCACTCCGTACAGGCAATAGCCCGCAAAAAGCCTGATGTTCTGGAGCATTCCAAAGCCAAACTGAAAAAAAACACGCGGGTCGCGCGCCACGTCCATCAATGTGAGGTGCGTGCCAAGCTGTGCTGCGCCCTGCTTCACCAGAATCTGCGCTACCGCGCCGATCAAGGTGCACGAAAATACCAGTAGAAAAGAACGTCTGGCGGAACTACCGGTTTCGATTACGGGTGGTGGTTCAAGAACGGAGGATGAGGTCAAACGCTAGGTTCCCAGTTAGGTTGTAGACTTCCATTTTAGGTGATCGGCTTCGCGAAAGCACTGTTTCAGCGATTTAAAACCGCTCTCCACACCCCATCTCCGCCCGATCCCCACACATCCCTCAGAGGTGCTCCGGCTCGTGCCCGCATCAAAACGTACTCTGCCGCAACGGGTTACGTGTACCAGTACGTTTTCCGCGGTTACCGCGCCTCCTTCGATGCAAGCGGAACGGAATATGTCTTTTCCGTTACGCGTAATGGCCAGACGCACCCGATCGCCATCCTCCTGCGGGACGCGGATCTCCAACAATGCGCGGCTCTTATCGCGCGTCCCGTCCTCAATCAGGAGCGCTATGCCCTGTCGAAAATGACCTTGTTTTCGGTATTCGACCAAGCCACTGACTTCGATCCCCTCGAAACTCCCGTCGCCCCCACCGCGTCCGAGATGCACTCCCACCTGCAGACGCTCGGCCGCACTTAAATGAACTTCAAGTTACACTGAGACGAATGTCAGCGCCGTTGGTCCCATCGCCGCTCGACTATATAGGACGACGGAAGTTCTCGTTCTATCCCCCTATCGCCAATGCCGAGCCGAACGAATGGCTGCGCGGTACCGGTTCCTGGTCCGAGGTCCAGGTAGTCAACGCCACCACCGGTCAGGAAATCTGGATTCCTCGTCAGTACATCGGCGGCGTCTCAGACGGTCCCGGCCTTCACCTCGTAGTCGAACTCAGCCAGGAACTCTGCTATCAACGCGGCGTACTTGCTCCGCGTGTCAAGCGCATCATTCAGATGCCCCGCCCACGCGAGCCCGAGTCGAAGCTTGAAAGGAAGCGGTCGCGCCGGCGCTCCGGTCCCGCAAGTGTTGTTGGCATCAAGGTTGAAACCGAGAGCTCTTCGGCTCTCCGTTCCCTCGGCCAGATCGGACTTGCAGTCGTCGCATTTCTCGTTCTCGCCGCTCTGGTTTTGGCGCTCGCGAGGCTGTAAGCTCTTCTTAATGCGCGGTCGTCTGTACCGGATCGTCTGGGCACTCGTGTCAGTCATTGCCGCTCTCTGCATCGGCACAATCGCGAGCGCTCACGGCGAACCCGTCAACAGCTTCTGGTTGGTCGCTGCCGCGGCTTCCATCTTCCTCATCGGCTTCCGCTTTTACGCAAAATTCATCGCCGCCAAGGTGATGGCCCTGAACGATCGCCGCGCCACACCCGCCGAACGCTTTCGCGACGGACGCGACTTCGAACCTACTAACAAATGGATCCTGCTCGGCCATCACTTTGCCGCCATCGCTGGACCGGGACCGCTCGTCGGGCCGACCCTCGCAGCACAGTTCGGCTACTTGCCCGGTACGCTTTGGATTCTGTTCGGATGCGTTGCCGGAGGCGCCGTTCAAGATTTTGTTATTCTCTTCTGCTCCATGCGTCGAGACGGCAAGAGCCTGGGACAAATGGCGCGCGAGGAGATCGGCAAAGTCGGCGGTTTCGTTTCGCTCATTACCGTCCTGCTGATCATGATTATCCTGCTCGCAGTCGTCGGTCTCGTCGTTGTCAATGCTCTGAAGGGCAGCCCGTGGGGAACCTTCACCATCGCGATGACCATCCCCATCGCCATCTTTATGGGCTTGTATCTCAGATTCGTGCGTTGCGGCAAGGTACTCGAATGTTCCGCGCTTGGCTTTGTGCTTGTGCTCGTCAGCATTTTCGCGGGCCAAGCCGTTTCGTTATCGCCGGCCTGGGCGCCCTGGTTCACATACGGCGGTGTAGCGCTCGCGGTCGCCATCATGATCTATGGGTTTCTTGCAAGCACGCTGCCCGTGTGGCTGCTGCTCGCACCGCGCGATTACCTCAGCACATTCGTGAAGCTCGGAGTTATTTTCCTTCTCGCGGCCGGAATTTTCGTCACTCACCCTCAACTCCAATTGCCGCCGTTGACTCGGTTCACAGATGGGTCAGGCCCGATCTTTGCCGGAAAGATCTTCCCCTTCTGCTTCATCACCATCGCCTGCGGTGCGGTGTCCGGCTTTCATGCGCTGATCTCTTCCGGTACCACGCCCAAAATGATTGCGCGCGAGTGGCACGCCTGGCCCATCGGCTACGGCGCGATGCTTCTTGAAGGCTTTGTTGCGATCATGGCCATGGTCGCCGCGGCATCTCTCGATCCCGGCGTTTTCTTCGCCGTGAACTCGCCGCCCGGCGTGGTCGGT
>JAFARV010000218.1 GCA_019245255.1 Acidobacteriaceae bacterium
CGACGCAGCGCGCCGAGATAGGGAAGACGGCATCGCTTTCGAGTAACCTACGAATTCCTTCTTCAAGGATGGTGAAGGCGCCCGGAACGCGGCGGATGGTGTCATGCACCGCCGGCGGACCGTCGAGTGAAACGATCACGTCATTCACGTGCGCAGTGATCTGTTCGGCATATCTATGAAGGAGCAATCCGGTACTCAAGAGCGTCACCCGAATACCGCGCCGGCGCAGTGCGCGACATATGTCGAACAGGTCCGAGTGCATGAGGGGCTCTCCTCCCGAAAGAACCACCCATTCGAGGCGTAGATTCTGAACATCATCCAACAAGCGTTCAACGTCCTCGACAGAGAGCCGGTCGTCGCACGTGCGCTTCCAGATGTCGCACATAATGCAGCGGCAGTTACAGCGCGCATGCGGAGAAAGGATGAGAACCGGCAGGCTTTGAAGAACCGGATGCATGCGGGTCGGGAAAGAGGTCAGATTTTCTGCCATAGGCCAGCCCATAGCGCAGGCGTGGTGCGGAACCTGTTGAAATGACCCTGCTTACCGGCAGCTGCAAAGGCGCCCAGCTCTGGTGCGGCAAAGTGCGCCTCAGTTTTTGTGTTCAGGTGCAGGCCAGCGTTGCGTGCGGCGGCGAATATGCTCGAAGCTGAATGCCGAAAGTTGGCAATCGAGTACTCCAATTTTCCGACTCGAAATGAACCGGTCCATCCGGCAGCTAGCGCTTCGGGATGCAGGTCGCTGATAGCCACCACCGCTCCCGGCTGTGCGATGCGCGCCATCTCAGTGAACGCTTGATCAAGATCCTCGAAGTGACCCAAAGCCAGAGAGCAGAGGACAAGTCCCGCGCTCGCGGTGCGCAAGGGCACGCGCAAGGCGTCCGCGAGGATGAAGTGACTTCGCGGCAATTGTCGCCGACGAGCCAAGTACAGCATCTCCTGGCAGAGATCAATCCCGAATACCGTGGCCTGGCGGTCTGCAAAGTAGCGGGTCCAGCGGCCTGTACCGCACGCAATATCCACAACGCGAGTCGAACGATTGCTGCTCAGCAGCCGGCGCATAACGCGAGTTTCGAGTGCAAGCACGGGATTTGGCATCGAGTCATAGGCGGGCGCCCATAAACGGTAACCTTCGACAGCAGAAATCTGCATCAGAGACTCTCGACGCGCGGATTGCGCAGAGCCAGTAATCGCTGTGCGTACCGCAATTCCAGGGGTGCGGCATAGAAGCCTAGGGCATAGCGCCAGCTGCTTAGGGTTTTCAAAATAGCTCGTCCCCAGCGAGGCAGCTGAATGTCTTGAATAGTGGGCCATCGCGAGCTAATGACGAGATCGAAGTTATCGATGCGCCGTTTTACAGCGCGGGGAAGCCAAGCCAGGTTTGGATCGCGACGCACTGTGAAGTTATGCCAGCGATCAGTTGCCCATTCGTCGGGGGTGCGAGGGAATTCGATTTTGTCATCGACATTGCCGTACATGCCATCCGGGTGCGGTGTGGGGATGTAGTGCTGAACGATGATCTCGGAATCCGGATTGACTTGCTTGATTTTGCGGATGAATCGGATAGTTTCCCGAGTGTCGGTCTCGGGGTCGAGTGGGTTGCCGATCACAAACGCGAATTCCGGCACGATCCCAAATTTGCGAATTCTGGCTGCCAGTTCCAACGTTTGGCCGGTAGTGAGATGCTTATTCATTTGCTTCAGCACCCAATCCGAGCCAGACTCGGCACCGAAGAAGATCATCGCGGCGCCGGATCTCTGCAAAAGCCGCAGCGTCTCGTCTGAGTAACGCAATACGGCGTCAATCCTGCCTTCGGTCCACCAGCGGAGGCGGAGCGGAATCAGCCGTTGTGCGAGATCGGCGGTGTGACTTTCGTTTAGGAAGAAATTGTTGTCGTAGAACTGTACTGAGTCGATGTTGTAAGTTTGCTGTAAATAGGCGAGGACCGCGGCGGTGCGTTCCGGGGCCTCGGTACGCTGGCGGCCCTGGTAGATAGGGACGACTCCGCAAAACGTGCAGCGATATGGGCATCCGATACTGGCCTGATGCACTGCTGTCCTCCGACCGAGATACGTCGCGGCGATGTATTTTTCGACGTGCGGGAGACGATGATACGGCAGCCAGGGGAAATCGTTCGGAGAGCGGAGCGGACGTTCGGCGTTATGCACGTGCAAGCCGAAATCGTCTCTGTAGGAAACCCCGCGCACTCCCGTGGGTTTGCGATTCGATCGGAGCGTTTCGATAAGCTCGAGCAGAGTCTCTTCGCCTTGACCGCGAACGACAAAGTCGACGTACTTCGCGTTTAGCGCCGCATCTGTGTAGAGCGATGCAAAATAGCCGCCCCAAACAATAGGGACGGCTGGATACTTTTCCTTGAAGGCGCGGCAGAGCGGGATTGCCGCCTTCATCTGCGGGCCCGGCATGACCGAAACTGCGAGCAGCGTGACCCCGGTCTGATGCATGATGCGATCCAGTGTGGCGCCGGGGTCTGGATCGAGATTGCCGTCCACGATGACGTATTCTTCTTTGCCCTCGAGTACGGCGGCAAGGGACAACACGGCGAGCGGGAATCGCCGGTTCTTGGGCCGGGTCGAGCGTGGATGCAGCAGGACGATCATGGCTGATTGAAAGTGCCCACGAGAATCCAGAAACGAGACGGCGGACGCTTGTTTTGCATCCAGGCTCCGAGCCCCCTCGTGTGCCACCGCCAACCGTACCAGGGAACGACGACGTGCCAGGTCAACTTTAGCGTCGCGCTTAGTTCCCGAAGCGTGGGTACATCGAGGAACTCGATACTTGGAATGGCGTCGGACCGAAATCCGTAGTGCTGTTTGAAGAAGGCGTGCCGCTCCTGAACCATGCGTAGACCGTCTTCCTTTCGCTTGTAAAGAGGCGAGTCCAGGATGACGATTTGACCTCCTGGCCGAAGGCAGCGGCGCGCTTCAAGAAGTGTATAGGCGTAATTCGTCGAGTAGTGTACAGACGAGTTGTAGATGACCATATCAAAACTCGCCGAAGAGAGCGGCAGGTCATCGAAATCTGCTTCGACCGTAGAGAACGTCGCACCATAATGTTGCGCTGCGCCCAGGCCATCGAGTTCGTCGTTGAATATGTCAACGGCGATGGTGTGATGCCCTCTCAAGGAGAGACGATAGGACAGCCAACAATTGCCAGCGCCAAGATCGAGAATTTCGAGCGGCCTCCCTGTGCGACGCTCAACCGGCTTCAGAATGTGGCGTTCAAAATAACGATAGGTTTTTGCGCGCATTTTCCACATCCCGGTGTTGCGCCCGCTGAGATCCTTGAACGGAAGAGCAAGATAATACGAGCTGTCTTCAGATCCGCGTCCTTCAGCCCGCCGGACGTACTGATATTCGCGGAGAAATCGGTTTCTTGCGATCGCGTCGGTCATAAACGCCGGAATATGTAGAGCCTGTGATCGGCAAGGCCGCGAATGACTGGCATGGCGGAAAGTACTCGGTCTATAGCTGCGAGTACGGAAAGCAGCGGCTTGACGTTGCGCACATAAGACGGCGGGACACAGATCCCGATTCCGTACCAGGCGGTCAGATTGAAATGCGGGCGGAACGCATCGATGAGCGCCCGTGTATCCGGATAGCGAACCTCGATGCCGAGAGAAGAGGGCGCGACGGGCGAGAGACGGCGAAACGCTCTTTTGTCGCCGCGCAACAGAAAATGCAAAATCTCCCATAAGCAGAGAGGACCCATGAGACAAAGCGCGGCATAGCCGCCGCTCCGGATCAGCTGCGCCAGATCTGAAGCGACCTGCTGGAGATTGTCTGCGCAGTTCAGAGCGCCAAAATTGGACAGAGCGCCGTCGTACCGATCGCGAAGTTTACTCAAGGTGTCGAGGGGAAGTTGGTCGGAAGCGACGCCGAACGCGCGAGAGATCCTGATCATCTCGGCCGACCCGTCTATGCCATGCACTCGAATTCCACGCGAGCGGAGACGGAGCGCGTCAACACCGGTGCCGCATCCGAGGTCGAGAATGCGATCACCAGGACGGAAAAGGCGATCGATATGGCGCCACACCGCCCTTCGTTGAAACATGCCAACGGGGTTGCTGTCCCAGAGCTTCCCGTAGCGGGGTGCAACCGTATCAAATGCGTTGGCCGCCGCTGTCATGTCATGCCTCCACTTCGTGCTGGGTTGCATGCAGACCCTTGCGAGAGGCCATGATCAGCGCTGGATCCGGGATCTCGGCAGTTTCGTTTCGGAGCAGCTCATCGGCGTACTGATAGAAACGGCGCGAGTGCCGGCCCTTAATGCGAAACTCGCGATCCGTGCTTCGCTCCCATCCAGTAAGGTTCACGAGCCGCGGCGCGACGCGATCGTAGTATAGGGTTCCTTTGATTGGGTAGGAGACAGTGGTGAACCAGATGTCGGGTCTGCATGTTTTCACGTGTGCAACGGTTTCTTCAATGTCAGGAATTTCTTCACCGTCGTAACCCCACATAAGAAACATGCCTGTCTGTATACCGGCCTGCTTGCAGAGACGGACAGCGTTTCGAACTTGCTCGACAGTAACGCCGCGCTGCATGGCATCCAGAATGCGTTGCGAGCCGCTCTCGGACCCTATCCATACACGAAAGCACCGCAATGCGGCCAGAGTCTCGACTACTTTCTCGTTCAAACGGTCGGCGCGCGTGATGCACTCAAACGGCGTTAAAAGAGCGCGCCGCTTCATCTCCGAGGCATATTCGAACAACCATCCGTGATGAATCGTAAACACATCGTCGGCGAGCCAAAGCATATCGGGGCTGTAGCGACCGAGGATGAATTCGACTTCGTCCACTACAGCTCGTGCCGAGCGCCTGCGATGTGTCTGGCCAAAAACTGAATGGCTGCACCAATTGCAGCGATACGGGCAACCTCGGGCAGTGATCAGCGAAACGGAACCGACGCCGTGATGCTGCCTCCAAGTTGCCAGATACCTGGACACGTCTACGCTCCCGCGATCGGGCCAGGGCTGAGCATCGAGATCCTTAATCAGATCGGACGCGTGCGTTCGCGCGACGCTGCCCGATTCCGTCCGAAAGAATAGTCCACCGATGCGCGGCCAATGTGCGCGGTCGAAATTTGTTCGGATCAGGCGTTCCAGAGTAAGCTCTGCCTCACCGGCTATAACCAGATCCGCGCCGTGTTCGAGATACTCTTCGGCATAATTTGCGGGTTCAGGACCACCGACGATCACGCGCCAGCCTTCGTACCGAGCGCGACTGATGATCTCGAGGACATTCATGCGGGTCATCAGGTTGGCGTAGATGCCTAGCGTGGCAGGCGGGCCGGCACGGAGTATCGAGAATAATTCCTGTTTCGAGCCAAATGTCGAATCGTATACTTCGATATCAAAGCCCTTTGAGCGCAGGTGAGAACAGAGGTACAAGATACCCAGGGGAACATACGGCTTCATGATCTGAAGCTCTTTGGGGTCTTCGAGCAGGAAGTACCCGTGCGTAAGAAGTAACTTCATGAAGCAGCTTCCCGCGCGCCCTGGGTATCCCGGAGCCGGTATACCTTTGCCCAGGCATCCCGGATCGCAGGCTTATTCGTTCGGTCGCGCACCTCCAGGTGCAGAGCGTCGGCTAATGCGCGATAAACAGCGCTGGAATACGCGCCGCGAAACATCATCGAAAGA